>JAJYVM010000077.1 GCA_021792015.1 Bacillota bacterium
CTGCCCGATGGGCGAGGGCGAGCTGTGGTACAACGCCCTGAGCCGGCTGGGGGTCGAGACCGTGTTCGTGCGCTACCCGGACGAGAGCCACAGCATGGGGCGGATCGGGCGGCCCGACCACCGGCTCGACCGCTTCTCCCGCTACCTCGACTGGTTCACGGGGCACATCCCGGTATAGCGATGTTGGGCGGGGCGGCGCAAATGCGCCGCCCCGTCGCGAAGGCCCGAGCAGCGATTGCCGTGGTGACTCAGCCGCCGAGCCAGTCGACGAAGGCAGCGGGGCCGGCGGTTTCGGAGGTCACATCGCTCATGAACTGCGCCGGGTCGAGCGGGTCCACCGTCCAGGCCGCGCTCTCGGCATCGGAGTAGTCGAAGCCGATCGCGCGCAGGTCCGTGGTGATGTCGCTGCGGATCGCGGGCCGGCTCGCCCCCACCGAATAGAGCCAGTAGGCGATCTGCACGGCGCTGTAGCCGGCGTCCTTCAGGTCGATCGAGGTCGTCTCCTGGCTCCCGGTCAGGGTTTGCAGCGCGTTGCCCACATCGACGCTCTGAAAGTCTGTGCCCGTCAGGCTCTGCGCCACCTCGGCCGGTGTGGCGGCGAGGTCCTGCGACTCCGTGGCGGCCACCTGGGATGCGGCCGTTTCGTTCTCCAGGTTCTCCAGGTTGGCGCCGACCTGGCTCCGCGGCATGGCGAACGGGGCGGCCATGAGGGTGGTCATCGTGTCGGGCAGGGAGGCGCCGGCCCCGCGCACGGCCTGCCAGATGAGCGCGCAGAACGCGGCGTCGCCGCAGTCGGGGCTCTGGGCCGGGGCCAGGGACGCGGTCAGGGCCTGGATCGCGTCGCCCGGCGTGAACGTGCTCGCACCCGAGGCGCAGGCGGGAAGCTGGTCGAGCGGGGACGCGCAGCCCGTCATCTGCACCAGGACCTTCATGAGCGCGTTCGTCCAGAAGCTGCCGCCGGTGTAGGTGATGGCGTCGGCGGCGCCGCCCGCGACCTCGGCCAGCGAGAATCCGTCGCTCCAGAGCAGGGAGCCGACCTGGGCCGGGTTGGTGAAGCCCAGGGTCTGCATGATTGCGGTGGCCTGCCCGACGCCGCTCACGCCCAGCGGCACCAGGGCCCCGGCAAGGGCCAGCGGCTTGTCGATCTGGCCGGAGGGCCCGAAGAGCTGGATCAGGGTGTTCAGCCCCGACGCGGGGGTGCCCTGGAGGTCCTGACCGAGCGTGACGGGATCCTGGGTGCCGAGCGCGGTCACGATGTCGGCGAATGCGTAGCCCGACTGCATCAGGTCGTTGACCTGGTCGGGGGCGGCGGTGACCCCGAAGGGGCTGCTCAGGAGGGCGCGGGCCTGGGTGGCGGTCGGCGCGGCGGCCGGCCCGAACACGTCGCGCAGCGCCGTCAGCGTGTCGGTGGCGTGGTAGCCGGCCGCCTGCATGGTCGTGGCGATCGCGGTCGCATCGCTGCTGCCCTGGCCGAAGACCTGCTGCAGCAGGACGACCGCCTGCCCGGCCGGCTGGCCCGTGTTGTAAAGCTCCTGCACGGCCTCCAGCGCCAGCTGGCCGCTGCCGCCGCCGTCGGCCTGCACGGCCGCCGTCACGACCTGGGTGCTGCAGACGTCAGGTTGGTCACCAAGTCCGCGCCGGAGTACCCGTAGACGCTCTCCAGGGCCGCGACCACGTCGTTCAGGTTGGTCGCGCAGCTGCCATAGCCGGCCTGCACCAGGTCGTTGGCTACGGTGGTCAACGTCTCGGTCTGCCCCTGGTAGAACTCATTCTGGAGGTAATAGGCCAGCGCCTCGGCGTCGTAGCCGGCGGCGTGGAGGCCAGGGTGAAGCCGCCGGTCGCGGGGGAGTAGACGGCGGTCGCCACCGACTCGGCCGGCACGTCCACCGTAGCCGCGCTGAACGCATAGCCTGCCAGGACCGGCGTGAACGTATAGCGGACCCCTGGGGCAAGCCCGGAGGCCGTGGTCACGCTGTACTGGCCGGCGCCCACGCTCGGGCCGACGGTGGCGGTGACCGTCACGCTCGCGTTCCCAACCTCGGTGAGCATGAGGGTCATGCCGGTCACCGCCCCCGGGCCCGGGTCGGGCGCCAGGCCGAGGGTGAACCCGCCCACGGACACGCCGCCGACCGTCGCGTACACGGCCGTCGCGACCGTCTGCGGCACCGCCACGGTGAGGGGAGACCCGACGAACGTGAATCCGCTCTTGTGCAGGGTCAGGCTGTACGTCGTGCCGGCCGCCAGCCCGCCGACGGAGTACTGGGCGCCGCCATCCGCGGCGCTGAAGGTCGAGATCGTGGCCACGGGCGAGAAGGTCAGGTCGCTCGCGCTGAGAGCCACCGCCGGTGAGACCAAGAGCGTGAACGTCCCGCTCGATGTGACGTTGTAGACGTCTGCGTACACGGTCGCGGTCACCGTCTGCGCCTGGGGCACGCTGACGGTTGCGGGCGAATGCGACAAGCGGTACCCCGCGTCAGCGACCCCGAGGTCGTAGATCTGCCCGGCTGTCAGCGAGGCCTGCACCGCGTAGGTCGCTCCGCCGTCATCGCTGGACAGGGATCCCACGCGCGCCCCGCCGCTCAGGTTCAGGTTGGATGCGGTCAGCCCCGGCACTGCCGGGGAGAGGGCGAGCGTGAAGCCGGACGTGGCGGGATTCTCGATCCCGACGGCGACCGGTACGTTCAGGCTGCTGTCGCGCAGGCCCGCAAGATACTCCTGAAGCGCAACGGCATCGGCCGGGCTCGGCGCGCTGGGCTGCGCAAAGCCGCCGGGCAGCAGCGAGGCCATGTCCACCGGGTTCACCGTGCCCGAGCCGAGGCCGGCGACGGCCAAGCCCGCCAGGTAATCCAGCGCGGCGGTCACGTCGGACCGGCCGGCGCGGTCGCGCAACCTGTCGCGCACCACGGGTGCGGGCCCAGGCTGAAGCTTCACAGCCATCAGCGTCGGTGGGCGACAGGCGGCAGGAGCACGGGGCGGACCGCGCCGCCGGCCCGGTTCCTGCGCTGCTGCGAGCCGCATGTGCGCGGTGCACCACCGCGCGGAGGGGCCCGTGCGGGCTTTGGCGAAACCCGTCCCCAATGCGGCGGCCGTGCCAGCCGCCGATCTGTTGGCGCTGTTGGGGTCCACCGTTTCGCCAGTGGCTGTTCTTGTGCCGGCGATCGCCGTGTCGCGGGCCGGGCCCTCGGATGCGCGCCGGCTGGCGGGTCGGCCATCCGGCGCGTGAAGATCCCCGGCCCGCAGGTCCGCACCGCACGGTGCACCGCACGACAGGACATCGCCGGGTCCATGTGGCCGCGGGCGTGCCCGCGTCCACGGCACGTGCCCGGCCGATCGCGATGGCCGTTCGGCAGCCGGGGCCAGGCGCTGGCGCTCGGGCTCGGCGCCCCGGTGCCGGCGCGAGCTCAGGCGGCCCGGTGCCGGCCCGGAGCGAGGGGGGAGCATGACGTGAGCCCGGAGGCGTTTCGGGTCCGGTTTCCCATCTGTGCGACAAGCGCCTATCTCGCCGCCTGTTCCCAGGGGCCAGCCTCCGACGCCACCCTGGCGGCGGGCGAGGCCTTCCTGCGGGGCTGGCGCGACGAGGGGGCAGCCTGGACCGACTGGGTGGAGGCGGTCGAGGAGGCTCGCGCCCTCTTCGCCCGCCTGATCCACGCCAAACTCGACGAGGTGGCGGTCGTGTCCTGCGCCTCCGCCGGTGCCCAAGCGGTGGCGTCGTCGCTGGAGTACGCGGGCCAGCGCCGCGTCATCGCCGCCTCGGACCTGGAGTTCCCCTCCGTCGCCCACGTTTGGCTTGGGCAGAGAGCCCGGGGCGCGGAGGTGCGCCTGACTCGGACCCCGGTCGCCGACGAAACCACCGCCCTGGTGTCGGCCTACGCGGTCTCATACGCCGACGGCTCGCGCTGCGACCTCGCCGCCGCCGCGCGCCAGGCCCACGCGGCCGGCGCCCTGCTCTTCGTGGACGCCTACCAGGGCGCCGGGGTCCTGCCGATCGACGTGAAGGCCATCGACTGCGACTTCCTGGTGGCCGGCGCCCTGAAGTACCTGCTGGGGACGGCCGGGATCGCCTTTCTCTATGTGCGGCGCGAGCTGTGCGCGCGCCTTGTCCCGGCGGGCGGGGGATGGTTCGCCCAGCGCAACCCCTTCGCCTTCGACCCCTTCGCCCTCGACCTGGCCCCGGATGCCCGCCGCTTCCAGAGCGGCACCCCGGCCGTGATGGCCGGTTACGTCGCCCGGGCTGGGCTCCGGGTGCTGATGGAGACGGACCCCACGGCGGTGGGCGCCCACGTGGGCGCGCTGGCCGATGAGCTGAGCGAGCGGCTGCGCCGGGCGGGCGCGCGTGTCGTGTCCCCGGACCGCGGACCCCTGGTCTGCGTCGAGGTCGACGACCCAGAGCACGCCGCGGCCCGCCTGCACGACGCCGGCGTGATCGTGGCCCCGCGCGGCCGCGTCATTCGCCTCTCGCTGCACTACTACAACAACCGCGAGGACGTGGCGCGGGCGGCGGAGGCGGTGGCGACGCTGCTATAATGCGCATATGCACATGACGGAGGGTGGAGGGCAGTGAGCCTGTCCCACCGGCTGCACGTGGTCGTGGACCCAGAGACAGCCGCCCTGTTGCGGCGACTTGCCCGGGAGCGCCACCGGACGGTCGGCGACCTCGTGCGCGAGGCGATCGTGGCACACTACGGGACTGGCGACGAACGGCGACGGGTGGCGGAAAAGGCCCTTGCAGAGATTCTGGCGGCCCATGACACCATTCCGCTGCCGGATCCCGACGACTGGTCCGCATCCTACGAGCGCATCCGGGCGAGCGAGCCGCAGTGACGTTTCTCGACGCCAACGTGTTCATGTACGCGGCCGGAGCGGAGAATTCGTACCGCGGCCCGTGCCGGCGCATCCTTACGGCGGCCGTTCGCTCCGGCGTCCAGACGGCAACGAACACCGAGGTGCTCCACGAGATTCTCTATCGCTATCACCGTGCGGGGGAGGCCCGCGTCGCTCTCGAGCGGGCACGCGAAGCTGCTGCGGTTGTGACCGCGGTGCTGCCCGTTGAGGAGGAGGACGTGCGGCTCGCCATGGATTTTCTGGGCCGCCACGCTGGGTCGGGCGTCCGCGACGCCATCCACGCCGCGACCGCGAGGCGCTGGCACTGCGAGCGCATCGTCAGCGCCGACCGCGGCTTCGACCTGCTGGCCGCCGAGGGCGTGGTGCGCGCCGACCCCATGGAATTCGCCGCGCAGCTGCCCAGCCCCTGACCAGGACGGCGCACGGGAACCGTGATGAAGCGAGCGCGACTGCGTCCGGCAGGCCTGCCGCCCTCCGTGGCTCCGGGGCGTCGCCCGCACCGATATAATCCTTTGGGGGAACGCGAACCGCTTGGGCCCTCGCGCCTGGCTCGCGCTCTGGATCGGCAAGGCTGCCTTCCTCGCCCTGCGGCTGCTCGGCCGCGGGGCTTCCACGCTGCCCGGGCGGCTTGCGCTGCGCGCCGACCCCGCCCTCATCGCGGACCTCGCCCGCCGCCTGCGCCGCGGTGCCGCCGTCGTCACGGGCACCAACGGCAAGACGACCACCGCGACCATGCTGGCGGCCGGGGCCGCCGCCGACGGGCGCCGCATCGCCCACAACCGCACCGGGGCCAACCTGGCGAGCGGCGTGGCGTCCGCGCTCGTCGCCGCTACCGGCTGGGGCGGGACGGGGCGGGACCAGGCCGTGGCCGAGGTCGACGAGGCCAGCATGCCGGGAGTCTGCCGCGGCCTTCGCCCGCGCGTTGCCGTGGTGACGAACTTCTTCCGCGACCAGCTTGACCGCTACGGCGAGCTGCAGACAGCCGTGGCCCTGGTGCGGCGCGGCCTGGCCGCCATGCCGGCGGGCGGGGTGGCCGTGCTCAACGCCGACGACCCGCTGGCGGCCGGCCTGGGGGAGACCGAGGCCACGGCCCACCTGCGGCGCCTGTACTTCGGCGTGGAGACGGACCTCCCCGACGACCCGGGGGAGGCGCCCTCGGATGCGGCGCACTGCCCGCGCTGCGGCCGGCCCTTCCGCTACGAGGCGCGCTACTACGCGCACCTCGGCCGCTACGCCTGCGACGGCTGCGGGCTGCGGCGGCCGGTGCCCGACGTCGCGCTCGTGGCGCTGGAGGAGCCATGGGGGCGGGGCGGAGAGGGGGCCTTCAGCGCCGCCATGGCCGTGACCGCGGATGGCAATGGCGATGGCGCGGCGCTTGCCCGTGTCGCGGCGCCGCCTGGCGGCACCGCTCGCCCGCTGGCGTGGCGCCTGCACCTGCGCACCCCGTCCGGTCCCATGACGTTCGACCTGGCGGCGGGCGGGCTCTACAACGTGTACAACGCGCTGGCGGCCGCGGCCGGCGCCCTGGCCCTGGGGGTGGCGCCGGACACCCTTGCCGGCGCGCTGTCAGCCTTCCGCAGCTCGTTCGGCCGCATGGAGGCCGTGCCGATCGACGGCCGCACGGCGCTGCTGGCCCTGGTCAAGAACCCGGTCGGCCTCACCGAGGTTCTGCGCACCCTCGCCCGCGACCCCGATCCGCGCAAGGGCGTGCTGCTGGCCATCAACGACCGCTACGCGGACGGGCGCGACGTGTCCTGGCTCTGGGACGCCGACGTCGAGCGGCTGGCCGGCGTGGCGTTCGGCACGGTGGTCGTCTCGGGCAGCCGCGCCGAGGACATGGCGCTGCGCCTCAAGTACGCGGGGCTCGACCCCGAGCGGGTCGCCGTCGAGCCCGACCTGGCCGCCGCCCTGCGCCGGGGGATCGAAGCGGTGCCGCCGGGCGCGACGCTGTACGTCCTGCCGACGTACACGGCCATGCTGGCCCTGCGGGATGCCATCAGCCGCCGCGGCCTCGCGCGCCAGTTCTGGCGGGTGTAAACCTAAGGGCATGAAGCTTGCCAGCGCCCGCCTGGTGATCGGCCACCTCTACCCCGACCTGCTCAACATCTACGGTGACCGCGGCAACGTGCTGGCGCTGCGCCGGCGCGCGGCCTGGCGCGGCGTGGGCGATGTCGAGGTGCGCGCGTACACGGTGGGCGATGTGCTCGACTTCGGCGACGTCGACCTGATCTGCATGGGCGGCGGCGAGGACAGAAAGCAGGTCCTGGCGGCGGAGGACCTCCGCACCCGGCGCGATCCGCTGGAGGCCGCCGTTGCCGGCGGCCTGCCCGTGGTCGCCGTGTGCGGCTCCTACCAATTGCTCGGCGCCTACTACCAGCTTTCGGACGGCTCGCGCCTGGAGGGTGCCGGCATCTTCGACGCGTACACGGTGGCGGGCCAGCAGCGGCTGGTGGGCAACGTCGTGGTCGACAGCCCCTTGTTCGGCTCGCTGGTGGGGTTTGAGAACCATGCCGGCCAGACGTTCCTCGGTCCCGGCTGCGACCCCCTCGGGCACGTGGTGGTGGGCGGCGGCAACAACGGCCGCGACGGGGGGGAGGGGGCCGTGCGCGGCTTCTGCGTCGGCACCTACATGCACGGCTCGCTGCTGCCGAAGAACCCGGCCCTGAGCGACTGGCTGCTGCTGGCCGCCCTGCGCCGGCGCTACGGCGAGGGACTGGACTGGCCTGCCCTCGATGACGCGGCCGAGGAGCGCGCCCACGCGGCGGCCGTGCGACGGGCCCACGAGACGGCCCGGGGCCGCGCTTGAGCGGGTCTGCCGGAGCCGGCGGACCCGGGGGACCGGTTGGAGCCGCCGGAGGCGCCGGAGGCGCCGGGGCGTCCCCAGATGCGGGCTTCGCCGTCATCGGCACCGCCGGCCACGTGGACCACGGCAAGACGACCTTGGTCCGCGCCCTCACGGGGGTCGACACCGACCGGCTGCCGGAGGAGAAGCGCCGCGGCATCTCCATCGACCTCGGCTTCGCCTCGCTGGCGCTGCCGAGTGGCCGGCGCGCCGCCATCGTCGACGTGCCGGGCCACGAGCGCTTCGTGAAGAACATGGTCGCCGGCGCCACCGGCATCGACTGCTGCCTGCTGGTGGTCGCCGCCGACGAGGGCGTCATGCCCCAGACCCGGGAGCACCTGGACATCGTGGGGCTGCTGGGCGTCACCCACGGCGCGGTCGCCCTGACCAAGGCGGACCGCGTGGAGCCGGATTGGCTGGACCTCATCCGCAGCGATCTCGCCGACGCGCTGGCCGGCACGTTCCTGGCCGAGGCGCCGGTGGTGGTGTCCGATGCGGTGACGGGGCGCGGCCTGGCCGAGGTCGCGGCCGTGCTCGACCAGGTGCTGGAGGCGGTCCCCACGCGGAGCGCCGCCGGCGCCATGCGCATGGCCGTCGACCGGGTGTTCTCGGTTGCGGGCTTCGGCACGGTGGTTACGGGCACGCTGGCTGCCGGCTCCGTGGCGATCGACGATCGCCTCGAGCTGATGCCGGCCGGCCGCGCCGTGCGGGTGCGCGGGCTGCAGGTTCACGGGGCCGCCGTCGAGCGGGCCCACGCGGGCCAGCGCACGGCCATCAACCTCGCAGGTGTCGACCGCGGCGAGGTGCGGCGTGGGGATGTCGTGGCGACGCCAGGAGGCGTCGCCGCGGCCCGGGTCCTCGCGGTTTCTCTTGCCCTGCTGGGGCGCGCGGAGAAGGCGCTGCCCACGGGCGCACGGGTCCATCTGCACGTGGGAACAGCCGAGAGCGTCAGCCGCGTGGTCCTGCTCGAAGGCGAGGAGCTGGCCCCCGGACAGCAGGGCTATGCCCTCCTGTATCCGGTCGCGCCGCTCGCCGTCGCCGCGGGCGACCGTTTTGTCATCCGCCGCATCTCCCCGGTGACGACGATCGGCGGCGGCACGGTGCTGGATGTCGGGCGGAGGTATCGCAGGCACGAGGCCAAGGGCCTGGCTGCCCTTGCCGTGCGCGAGCGGGGCGACCCCCGGGAGCTGGTGCGGGCCGCCCTGGCGGGGGAGCTGCCGGCGGTTGCGGCGCCGGACGCTGTCGCTCATGTGCGCGCGCTGGTGGCCGCGGGCGAGGTCGTGCCGATCGGGGATGGCCTGTGGCAGGAGAAGGCGGCCTTCGAGCGGCTGGCGGCCCGGGTGGCGCGGGCGCTGGCCGCCTATCACGCCCGGTTCCCCCTGCGGCTCGGGATGCCGAAGGAAGAGCTGCGCCGCTCGCTCTGGCCCGCGCTCGACCCCAGGGCCAGCAACGACCTGACGGAGGCCCTCCGCGGCGTCGGCGTGCTGGCCGTCGAGGGCGAGCGGGTGGCAGCCGCCGGCTGGCGGGTGAGCCCGCCCCCGGCGCTGGCCGGCGCCGCCGACCGGCTGGTGGCGGACCTGGAGGGGGCGGGCCTTGCCCCGCCGCAGCTCGGCACGGCGCTGCAGGCGGCGGGGGTGCCGGCGGCCGATGCGGATGAGCTGCTGCGGTGGCTGGTCGATTCCGGGCGCATCGTGCGCGTGGCGGATGATCTCATCTTCGCGCGGGCGCCCCTTGACGCGGCGGTCGACCGGGTGCGCGCCCGTCTCGCCGGCGGCGCCACGATCACCATGGCGGAGCTGCGCGACCTGCTGGGCATTACCCGAAAGCACTCGGTTCCGCTTGGCGAATGGATGGACCGCGTCCACATCACCCGCCGCCAGGGGGATGTGCGGCGGCTGATGTAGTTGGCGGGCGGGCGCCCTGGGCGGTCCGGTGGAATCCGACCGTCCGAGCCTCCGCGGGCCGGATTGTGAGGGAACCATGAAGGACTTCGATGCTGTCCCGCGAAGCGAGACGGAAGTCTCGCGACACGGGAGGCCGGCCGCCGTTGGCATCGCTTGCCGATCGGGAGCCTGGGATCGATCGGCCGGCGCGCCGAGCGCCGTCCCTGTTCCTCCGCCTGCTGCGGCGGCCGATGGGCCTGATCGGTTCTGCGCTCGTCTTCTTCGTCATCGTCGTGGCCGTCCTGGCCCCCCACCTCGCGCCGTACAGCCCCATCCGCCAATTCAGCGACGGCCTGAGCGCCCAGGGGGCGCCGCTGCCGCCGGGTGGCAAGTTCCTGCTCGGCACCGACGACCTGGGCCGCGACATCCTGAGCAGGCTGCTCTATGGTAGCCGCAACGCCCTGGAGTTCTCCCTGATCGCCACGGCCGCCGTGACCTTGATCGGTGTGCTCTTCGGTGTGACGGCGGGATATTTCGGCGGCGCCTTCGACCAGCTCGTGATGCGGTTCACGGACGCCATGTACGCCTTCCCGTTCTTGCTCTTTCTGATCTTCCTGATCTCCGTCGTCCACCACACGACCCTGGCCGAGCTCATCCTCCTTGTGGCCCTCACGTTCTGGCCCAGCACGGCGCGCCTGGCCCGCTCGGAGACGCTCGTGGCCAAGGAGACGGCCTTCGTCGAGGCGGAGCGCTCGCTCGGCGCCTCGCCCATGCGCATCCTGGTGCGCCACGTGGTGCCCAACATCATGGCCCCCGTGATCGTGATCACCACCCAGCGCATCGGGGCGCTCATCAGCCTGCAGGCGGCTCTCTCGTACCTGGGCCTCGGCACACCGCCGCCGGCGCCGACCTGGGGCGCCATGGTGGCCGAGGGCCAGCAGTACTTCCAGATCGCACCCTGGATGTTCATCTATCCCGGCATCGCGCTCACGATCACGGTGCTCGGCTTCAACCTGCTCGGCGATGCGCTGAATGCGGTCCTCAACCCCAAGCGGGGCAACGGGTAGCAAAGGGGGCGTCGAGATGAGCGCGCGGTTTCGAGTCCTGGCGGCGGCCATGGTGGCCTGCCTGACCCTGGTCGCCTGCGGGGGGTCCGCCACGCCGGCGACGGTGGGCGGCGCGGCCAGCACGACCACCGCGTCGACGTCGCAGTCGACCACGTCGTCGAGCAGTGCCATGTTCCGCTTCGCCACCCAGTATCAGCCGGACACCATGGACCCGGCCGCGGCCCAGACCGTACTGGAGTACCAGCTGCTATCGCTCGTCTATGACGCCCTGTTCACCTACCACACCAGCCAGATGACCCTGAAGGACGAGCTGGCGCAGTCTTACGCCTGGTCCCCTGACGGCAAGACGCTCACGGTCATGCTCAAGCCCAACGTCCACTTCAGCAACGGCGACCTCCTGACGGCGCAGGACGTGGCCTTCAGCATCGAGCGCAACCTGCAGCCGGCCGTCAAGTCCACCTACGCCGCCTCGTATTTCGGTCTGGTGGGCGCCCAGCGCTATTACGACGGCAAGAGCACGAGCGTGCCGGGTATCCAGGTGGTCAGCCCCAAGGAGATCAAGTTCGTGCTGAAGAGCCCGGAGCCGTACTTCCTGAACGTGCTGGGTCTGCAGAACTCCTTTATCCTCGACCATCACCTTCCGGGCGACACGGCCAGCGTTAGCGCCCACCCGCTGGGCACGGGACCGTTCATCCTCAAGAGCTGGGTCCAGAACGAGTCCATGACCTTCGTGCGCAACCCGAAGTACGACCTGGGTCCGGCGCCGAAGATCGCTGGGGTCACGGTCACGTTTGGTCCCGACTCCAACCTGCAGGTGCTGCAGTTCGAGAAGGGTAGCCAGGACGCCGTCTACAACATCGCGTCGACGAACTACCTGCAGATCATGAACTCAAAGTGGAAGCAGGACTATGTGCAGGTGCCGCTGCCCAGCATCTCCTTCCTGCGTATGAATCCGGGCCTGGTGCCGGCCTTCGCCAAGGTCCAGGTGCGGCAGGCCATGAACTACGCGATCAACAAGACAAAGGTCATTCAAGATGTTCTGAACGGCCGCGGCAGCCCGGCCACGGGGCCGCTCCCGCCCGGCATCCCCGGCTACGACGCCTCGCTGCAGCCCTATCCGTACGACCCCGCCAAGGCCAAGCAGCTGCTGGCCGAAGCCGGCTACCCCAACGGCTTCACGGTGGAGTTCGATATGGTACCGAGCGACCAAAACACGAAGCTCGCACAGATCGTGCAGTCGATGTACGCCAAGGTCGGCGTGAAGATGAACATCGTCGACATGCAGCCGGCCCCCTACCAGCAGAAGTACCTCGCGAAAAAGATCGCATTCGGCATC
>JAJYVM010000078.1:0-9195 GCA_021792015.1 Bacillota bacterium
AGGTGCGAGGAGGTGCGGCGAGGGGCGAGCGGCGGTGAGCGGCGGTGAGGGGCGGAGACAAGAGCGGCTGGGCAGGCGACGGAAGGGTGCGGGTGACGCGCACACACGCGCGGGGCGGCGGGGTGAGGGGGTGAGGGGCGCGCAGCCGCGAGGGCGGGGGACGGGATCGTCGGGACGGGGCGGAGGGGGCCACGGGCGGACACGGGCCACGGGCGGACACGGGCCACAGGCGCAGAGGGCCACGGGCGGACAGGGGCCGCGGGTGGATCATGGGCGCATAGGGGCCGGGCGCATAAGGGGAGCGTGGGCACGCGGGCCGCGCGGAAGGATCGTGGGTCTGCAGGGACGGCCATCCGGACCGAAGCTGCAAAGTGAGGCGGCGCTGCCGCGCCGCCCTAAGCGCTTGAGCGCCGCATGCGCCGCAGCAGGCGCCGGGCCACGAACGGCAGCAGCCGGGTTGCGGCCACCTCCGCCGCCAGGGCGCGGCGACCGGGCTGCCAGGCGGCCTCATAGCATCCGCGGGCGGCGTCGCGCTCGCCGATGCGGTCGAAGGCCCAGCCGAAGCGAAGGTCGTGCCACACAAGGTGGCGCATGCCCGTGGCGGCGACGATGCGCGGGTCGCCCTCGCCGCGCAGGTAGCGCTCCAGCATCAGCCGCCCGTTGCGGTAGACCCGCATCAGGTCCTTGCTGACGCCGGCCGGGTTGTCGAGGTAGCGGACCAGGGGCTCGGCCACGTGCACCCAGAGGCCCTGCGCGGCCGTCCGCAGCCACATGTCCCAGTCCTCAGCGCCGTCGAGTTCGGGGTTGAAGCCGCCGGCGGCGGTGAAGGCCTCCCGCCGCACCAATGCGGTGCTGGTCTGAAACGCGTTACGCCAGAGAATCTGGCGGTAGCCGGCGCGGTACCGCGTCAGGCCGCCGGCCGGGCCTGGCCCCGCCGCCGCTGCCTCGGTCCCCGCGGTCCCTGCAGCCCCCCCGGTCCCTGCGGCCGGCCCGCGCGCCGCCTCCGTGGGCCGCAGCCAGTTGCAGCTGACCATGGCCAGCTCTGCCGGCGAGGACTCCACCACCTGCCACTGCCGTGCCAGCTTGTCCGGCTCCCACGTGTCGTCGGCGTCAAGGAAGGCGAGCCACGGTGCCGAGGTCTCCGCCACGCCGCGGTTGCGGGCGCGGCTGGGGCCGCCGTGCGGAGCGCGGATCAGGCGGGCGCCCACGTGCGAGGCCCGCACGATGGGCTCGATGTCGCCGCTTGGGGAGCCATCGTCCACCACGACGACCTCGGCGGGCACCAGGCGCTGATCGGCCAGGCTGCGCAGGGCCGCACCCAGGACCCGGTCCGAGTTCCAGGCTGGGATCACGACCGCCACAGGCGCAACCGGCCGCTTCAGCGCGCCGTTCGTGCTGATCCGCGTCTCCCCCTCGCCGCCGCGGGCACCGCGGGCACAGGTCCGCCAGCTAGGATGCCGCTATGCTCCCCAGCCTACAGCACCTGCAGGCCGAGCAGGGTGCCGGCCACCCCGGTCAGCAGCCCGGCAATGACGACGGCGACCGCCACGAACACCAGGATCCGCGCCGGCAGGGCCCGCCCGACCGTCACCAGCGACGGCAGGATGCCGCTATGCTCCCCAGCCTACAGCACCTGCAGGCCGAGCATGGTGGCGGCCACCCCGGTCAGCAGCCCGGCGATGACGACGGCGACCGCCACGAACACCAGGACGCGCGCCGGCAGGGCCCGCCCGACCATCGCCAGCGACGGCAGGCTGACGGCGGGCAGCGTGATGAGCAGGGTCCCGGCTCCGGCCGCGCCCAGCCCGTACCGCATCAGGGTCTGGATGATCGGGATCTCGCCGGCCGTGGGGATGACGAACAGCGTGCCGGCCACCGCCAGGACCAGCACGAGCCACAGCGCACCGCCGATGGCCGGCGTCATCGCCGGAAACAGCCAGGCCCGCACGGCGCCCAGGATCAGCACGATGGCCAGGTATTCCGGCAGCAGGCCCACGGCCAGCCGGCCCAGGGAGGCCGCCCACCGCACCAGGAGCCGCCGGTCGTCCTCCGCCGGCACCTCCATGGCGCCCGCCGGCAGGTCCTTGCGCCCGAGCCAGCGGTCGGCGAGCTGCGACACGCCGAACACCAGCAGGGCCCCGAACACGATGCGCAGCGCCACCCAGCGCCACCCCAGCACGAAGCCCATGAAGATGATGGTGGCCGGGTTCAGCAGCGGATTGCCCAGCCAGAACGCCAGCGTGGCGCCGACCGAGGCCCGGCTCTTCGCCATGCCGACCGCCACGGGCGCCGAGCAGCACGTGCACATCATGGCCGGCACCGCCACCGCCCCGGCCAGCGCCGTGCTGCCAAACCGGCGGCCGCCCAGCACCCGCATCAGCCAGGCCCGCGGAAGCGCGGCCTCGACGCCGGAGCCAACCAGCAGCCCCACGACCAGGGCGATCCAGATCGAGTTGACGTACGACACGCCGTACTGCCAGGCCGCGGCCCAGCCGGCCGGCGGCGCCGCCGCCGCCGTGCCGCTGATGACCGAGGCGCCGATGCTGTGCTTGGCCGCCGCCACGAAGGCCTTGGCGTAATACGGGCTCCACTTGGCGATGTAGATGCCGGCCACCGTCACGACCAGGAACAGGACGATCCCCCAACGCTCCGCCGCCCGGCGGCCGCGCCCCGCACCGATGCCCAACGCCGGCTGCGACATGACTTCCGCCCCCCACCACCGCGACCATAGCAGAGCGCCCCTGGCGCCCGGCAACCACCTATGCGCAAAGTGCATACGGGTGGGGGACATGGATCTCGACGACCTGCGCGCGTTCACCGAGACCGTCCGGCGCGGCAGCCTGAGCGAGGCTGCGGTGGCCCTGTCCCTGAGCCAGCCGACCGTCAGCCGCCGCGTCCGGCGCCTGGAGTCGGAACTGGGCCAGCCCCTGCTGGAGCGCTCGCGCCCTGCGGTGGCGCCCACGCGGGCCGGCCTGCGCCTGATGACGGTGGCCGACCGCCTGCTGCGCGAGTGGGAGGCCCTCCGCCAGGACGGCGGTCAGGACGGCGGTCAGCGCGTCAGTCAGGACAGCGATCGGGGCAGCGTCCAAGACGGCGGCCAGGACGGCACCCAGGGCCGCGGCCACATCGCGACCCTGCACGTCGCCGCCAGCACGACGCCCGGCGAGGCCCTGGCACCGGACCTGCTGGCCCGCTTCGCGCGCCTGCACCCTGCCGTGCGCCCGCACCTGCACGTGATGAACTCCGCCAGCGTGGAGGCCTGCGTGGGCGGCCGCCACTGCGACGTGGGCTTTCTGGGCTGGCCGCCGCACGGCCGGCGCCTGCGCGCCATCCCCGTCGCCGAGGACGAGGTGGTCCTCGCCTGCCCGCCCGGCCACCCCTTCGCCGTCCGCGGCGCCATCGCCCTGGCCGACCTCGCCGGCCAGTCCCTGGTCCTGCGCGAGCCGGGCTCCGGCACCCGCCGTGCTGTCGAAGCCGCCCTCGCCGCGTCCGGCCTTGCCCTGCCGCCCCATCGCGTGGTGGAGGAGGTGGATGGCAGCCGCGCCCTGCTGGCGGCCGTGGCCGCCGGGCGCGGGCTGGGCTTCGTGTCGGCACGCCTGGCCGGCCCCGCAGCCGTCCGCATCGCCGACCTGCCCGTCCGCCGGTTCCTGCTGCTCGTGCACCACGCCCGCCACCTGCCGCCGCCGGCTCGGGCCTTTGTCGACTTCGTGCTCGCCTCCGCCGCCCCGGCCCAGTCCCCGGCCCAGTCCCCGGCCCCTGCCCAGGCCCAGGTCCCGGCCCAGTCCCCGGCCCATGCCCCGGCCCAGTCCCCGGCCCAGTCCCCGGCCGATGCCCCGGCCCATGCCCCGGCCCAGTCCCCGGCCCAGTCCCCGGCCGATGGCCTATGATACGGAGCGGGGGAGGTGCGCCCATGGCCGCCCGCGACTTCAGCCGCCTGACCAGCATGGCCTCCTGCGCCGGCTGAGCGGCCAAGAAGGCGCCAGGGTCTCTGGCGCAGATGCTCGAGGGCTTTTCCGCCCTCTTTCCCGCAGAGGCCCGCCGGCCGCTGCTGGTCGGCCTCGAAGCGCCCGATGACGCCGCGGTGTACCGGCTGGACGCCGAGCGCGCCCTGGTCCTGACGGCCGACTACTTCCCGCCGGTCGTGGACGATGCGCGCGCGTACGGCACCATCGCCGCGGCCAATGCGCTGAACGACGTGTACGCCATGGGCGGGCAGCCGCTGCTGGCCCTCAACCTGGCGTGCTTCCCGGACGACATGCCGGCGGAGGTCGCCCGCGCCATCCTGCACGGCGCCGCCGCCAAGGTCCTGGAGGCGGGCGCGGTGGTCGGGGGCGGCCACACGACGCGGGGCGACGAGCCGACCTTCGGCCTGGCCGTGCTGGGCACCGTCCACCCCGACGCCGTGGTGCGCAAGGGTGGCGCCCGGCCCGGCGACCGTCTGTTCCTGACCAAGCCCCTGGGCACCGGCGTCGTGACGACCGCCGGCAAGCAGGGCGCGGCCTCCCCCGCGGAGATGGCCGCCGCCATCGAGAGCATGAGCCGGCTGAACGGCGCCGCCATGGCCGCCGCCCGCGCCGCCGACCTGCACGCGGGCACGGACGTGACGGGGTTCGGCCTGGTGGGCCACGCGTTGGAGATGGCCGTGGCGAGCGGGTGCCGGCTGGCCCTGCGGGTGTCCGAGGTACCGCTGCTGCCGGGCGCCCTCGCCCATGCCCGCACGGGGCGCTTCCCCGGCGGCGCAGCTACGAACGAGGCGTTCTTTGGCGCGCGCACGCGCGCGCCACACGACCTCGCAGCGCCGCTCCGGGGGTTGATGTTCTCACCCGAAACCGCCGGCGGCCTGCTCGTCGCCATCCCGCCGGCCCGCGCCGCCGCCTTCGCCGACGCCTGCCCCGGCGCCGCCGCGATCGGCGAGGTGGAGGCGGGCGAGGGCGTGGCCCTCTCCGCCTAGCCGGCCGCGCGATCCGTTCGGGCTGCGATGATCGCAACCCGCGGACGGGTCCGCCTGCCCCTGCCGGGCGCAACCCCCCGCGGCCAGAGTGGTCTTGGGGGGATTTGCGATGCGCGTTTGCAGCGTGATCCTGGTGGAGGTCGGCTAGCGCATGTTCTCCGGGATGAGGCGCTCGACGATCACGCAGTCCAGCCAGCGCCCATCCGGAAGCGTGCGCTTTTCGTAGATCCTGACCTCGCGGAAGCCCATGCGCAGGTGGAGGGCGCGGCTGCCCGTGTTGAAGGTGAAGATCCACGAAACCAGCTTCCAGAAGCCGCGGGCGCGGCAGGCCTCCACCAGGGCGAGCAGGAGCACGCCGCCCACGCCCCTGCCGCGCCAGTCCCGCCGCACGTACACCGAGTGCTCCCCGATGCCCGCGTAGCAGGGGCGGGAGCGGTAGGGCGAGACGCCCGCCCAGCCGACAATCTCGCCGCCTGCCTCGGCCACGATCACGGGGTGGTCCTCGCCGTGTTCGGCCAGCCACGGCTGCCGCTCCTCGGGGGTGCGCAGCTGGGTCTCGAAGGTGGCGATCCGGTCCTCCTCGATGCCCTGGTTGTAGCTCAGGGCGAAAGCGGCGGCGTCGGAGCCCGTCGCGGCCCGCGTCCGCACGTCCATGCGCGCACCCCCGCAGCGCCAAGTGGATCGTCCGTTCGGCGGATCTCGCGCGGTGCCTGCCACGCGATGCTGGTGCCATGAAGAGGTGATCGCGATGATAGGCCTCGCCCAGAACGAGACGGCCCCGGCCCCGCAGCCCCCGGTGAGCCCCGAGGAGCTGGCGGCCTTCATCGAGCGCCTCCGCCGCCAGCTCTACGCCAAGCGCGAGGACCTGCTGGCCCTGCTCGCGGAGCTCGCCGAAGATGCGCCGGATCGCTAGCCTCGCCGCCGGCCTGGCGGTCCTCACGGCGGCGCTGGCCCTGCCCGCCAGCGCGCCGGCCGCGGCCCCCGGACCCTGCGATGGCGAGCCGGCGCTCTACACCCTGGCGGGCCAGTCGCCTGCGGCCTTTCAGCGTGACCTCGCCCCCACGTACTACGAGGTGGGGCTCGGTGGCGCCACCTACGGGCCGGGTCCCGGCCTCCCGGTGCCGTGGCCGCGCGTGGCGGCATGGGTCCGCGGCCACCCAGTCCAGGACCTGATGGCCTGCGGCGTCAACCAGGGATGGGCCCTGAGCATGCTCCGGGTCCGCGGCGGGTACGCCTACGTGATGCTGTCGCCGGCCGGCCGGGTCGCGAAGCTGTATCTCAGCGCGACGCCCTTGGCGTGGGACTAGCGCCCTGAGGCGGGTCGCACCCTGGCGACCCGCCTCGTCCAGGCGTCGCGAATGCCCGTGGGGCGCGGTCGCGTCCCGCCGATCTTCGACCAGGCGCCGGGCAGCGGCGGGGGCCAACCCGCCCGTGTGGCGCGGCGCGTGAGTTGAGCCACATGAAAGAATCGAATCCGCACGGCTGCCGGGCCGCGTGACGCCGCACGGCCGTATATTCCGCGCCGCCCCGGCCGGCGCCGCATCTGGCGACCGTCCGCGCGATTCACTCGCCATATTGCGACACGAACTTAAGGACGCTAAACCTTATGCTCCAATTGGTGCAATGCGGCGAAGGGACGGCGAGCGCGCCTTGGCGGCCCTGTTCGACTCGGATGAGGAGCCGTCCCTTGTCATCGGGGCCGAGGATGCCGTCGTATCCCGCAACGCCGCGGCGACCGACCTGCTGGGCGAGGGGCCGGTCCGCCCGGAGTGGCTGGCGGGCGGCGAGGCCATGGTGGATGCCGCCGACGGCTGGCCAGTCCTGCTGCGGGGCGAGGTGCGGGGGCACGTGTCCGGGTACCGGACCCTCCGCCTGCGCGACGTGACGCTTGCCCGCTGCCGGGAGGCCGCGGACCGGTTGACCGCGGGCCACGGCGCCCTCCTGGCGGTCGAGCCTGACCCCGTCCTGGCGGTGGGGGACCTGGGCAGGATCGTGTATGCGAACCCGGCGGTGGAGGCCCTGCTCGGCTACGGCGCCGGGGCGGTCATCGGCGTGCGGATGGACGCGGTCTTCGGCCGCACCACGGCGACCGGCGTGCGCGGCTTCCTCGCCGCGTATTCGCGCGTGGCGGGGGAGGGCGCCGCGCTGCGGTGCGATGGGACAAGCGTCCCGGTCGAGGCCGACCTGCGCCGCATCGGGGCCGATGTGGAACGGTTCATCGCGGTCAGACTCCGCGCGCCGGGCGCGCAGGTCTGGGGTCCTGCCGAGGCCGAGGTCCGCCTCCTGCTCGCTGGCGTGCACGACCACGGCATCTTCCTCCTGGGGCCGGATGGCCGGGTTGCGACTTGGAACGCCGCCGCCGCGCGGGCCACGGGGTACAGCGCGGGGGAGATCGTGGGCCAACCCTGCGAGGTTCTCTACGTCGAGGAGGAGCGCGCGGCAGGCCATGCGGCGGCGAACATGGCGCGGGCGGCGGCCGAGGGCGTGCTGCGGATGGAGGCCTGGCGCCGGTCCCGGGACGGCGGGCGCTTCTGGGCGGATGTCACGCTGACGGCCCTGCGCGATGAGGCCGGCCAGCTGCGGGGCTTCGCCAAGGTGCTGTGCGATGCGAGCGCGCGGCGGCGGGCGGCGGAGGCGCAGCGGGCCCTGGATGCCGCCGAGGCCCGGAACCGCTTCGTGCGGACGGTGGCGCACGAGCTTCGCAATCCGCTGGCGTCGGTCAAAGCGATCACCCACCTGGCGGCCAGGCGCGCGCGGGCGGGCCAGGCCGCCGCCACGCAGGCCGCGACGCTGGCTGTCCTCGTGAACGAGGTCGACCGGCTGGCCGCGCTGGTGAACGAGCTGCTCGAGGTGGCGCAGGCGCCCGAAGTGAGCCCGCGGCCCGTCGATCTGATCGGCCTGATCGCCGGCATCTGGCCGGGTCCGGTGGAGTCCACCGCCGGCGGCGTCCCCGTGGCGGGCGATGCCGACAAGCTGCGCACGGTGTTTCTGCACCTCTTGGCGAACGCGCGGAAGTTCTCGCCCCGCGGCGGTTCCGTGCGCGTGCGCGTCGACCGGCGCGGTGGCTGCGCTGAGGTGACCGTCGCCGACGAAGGGATCGGCATCCCGCCCGACGAGTTGGAGCGGGTGTTCGAGGGCTTTCACCGCGGCAGCAACCTGGATGGACATGACCCCGGTGGCCTTGGCCTCGGGCTCCACATCGCCCGCGAGATCGTCCGCGCGCACGGCGGGCGGATCTGGGCGGAGAGCGGCGCCGGCACCACCCTGCATGTCGAGCTCCCCCTGGCAAATGGCACGCATCCTGCTGATTGAGGACGAGGCCGCCCTGCGCCACGTCGTGGGCGAGGTGCTGGGGGAGGCGGGCCACGAGGTGCTGCTGGCCGATGACGGCACGCGCGGGCTGACCATGCTCGAGCGGCTTCCGCCGCCCGATGTCGTGATGATGGACCTGTTCATGCCGAAGATCGGAGGGCGGGCCGTGGTCGCGCGGCTGCGCGCCAATCCGCGGTGGCGTGCCCTGCCCGTCGTCCTCATGACCGGCGCCGTCTATGATGCGACGGACTTCCCGCCGGCGGGCAGCTACCAGGTGCTGCTGAAGAAGCCGTTCGACCTCGACGAGCTGGTCGCGGCCGTGACGTCCTGTCTTGCGAGCCGCTGACCGCTCAGGTCGTGCGGGTGTGCCCTTGACGCAGACTGAATGATGGTTCATTCATAAAAGAGAAGGGCGGTGGCAGCGTGCCGGATGGGTCCGGGCGACGCGAGCGCAGCGAAGCTGGGCCGCAGCCGCGCCAGGACGGAGCAAACGGCAGGGCCTGGCTCGCGCACTACCCGCCCGAGGTTGCACCGGAGCTCAGCTACCCGGAGGTTCCGCTCTACCACTTCCTTGAGCGGGCGGTGTCCAACCGCACGGCGCTGATCTTCTTCGGTCGCCGCACCAGCTACGCCGCGTTCTGGCGGCGGGCGCTGAGCCTGGCGGCCGCGCTTCGCCGGCGGGGGATCAAGCCGGGAGACCGGGTGGCCACGGCCCTGCCGAACTGCCCGCAGGCCGCCGTGGCCTTCTTCGGCATCCTGGCGGCCGGTGCCGTGGCGGTGCCGTGCAACCCGCTTTACACGGAGCGCGAGCTGGCCCAGCAGCTGCAGGACAGCGGCAGCCGCGGCCTCATCGCCCTGGACCTGCTGCGGCCCCGCATCCCCCGCGCCGACCTGGAGTGGGTGGCCTACGCCAGCATCGGCGAGGCGCTGCC
>JAJYVM010000078.1:9205-11953 GCA_021792015.1 Bacillota bacterium
GCTGCCCACCCACCTCGCCCTGCTCCAGCGCCTGCGGCAGCGCCCGCCGGTCATCGCCGCCGGAGAGCGCTACGCCGACCTGCTGGCCGGCTCGCCGGAGCCGCCGACGCCGGTGACCCCCGACGACCTGGCCGTGCTCCAGTACACGGGCGGGACGACGGGGACCTCCAAGGGCGTGATGCTGACGCACCGAAACCTCGTGGCCAACATGACGCAGACCCTGGCCTGGCTCTACCGCACGCGGCCCGGCGGCGAGGTCATCCTGGCGGTGCTGCCGCTCTTTCACGTCTACGGGCTTTCCTCCGTCCTCACCTACGGCGTCGCATCACGGGCCACGCTGGTGCTGGTGCCGCGGCTCGACTATGGCCAGCTGGTCGGCATGATCCGGCGCCACCGGCCCAGCATCTTCCCGGGCGCACCCACGATGTACGCGGGCCTGATCCAGCATCTGCAGGCGCATCCGGGGCCGCTGCCGCGCATGGAGGCGGGCATGAGCGGCTCGGCGCCCCTGCCGGCCGACGTGCAGCAGCGCTTCGAGGCGCTGACGGGGATCCACCTGGTCGAGGGCTACGGCCTGAGCGAAGCCTCGCCCGTCACGCACTGCAACCCCGTCTGGGGCGGGGCGCGCGCCGGCAGCATCGGCCTGCCCTGGCCCGACACGGATGCCCGCATCATCGACCCGGCCACCGGTGCGGACCTGCCCACCGGGGAGGTCGGCGAGCTCTGCGTCCGCGGCCCGCAGGTGATGCGCGGGTACTGGCGGCGGCCGGAGGAGACCGCCGAGGTGCTGTCGGACGACGGCTGGCTGCGGACGGGCGACCTGGCCCGCATGGACGCGGACGGCTACTTCTACATCGCCGGCCGCCGCAAGGACCTGATCATCGCCAGCGGGTTCAACATCTACCCCCGCGAGGTCGAGGAGATCCTCCGCATGCACCCGGCCGTCGAGGACGTGGCCGTCATCGGCGTGCCGGACCACTACCGCGGCGAGACGGTCAAGGCCGTCGTGCAGACGCGCACGCAGGTCAGCGCCGAGGAGCTGGACGTCTTCTGCCGCCAGCACCTGGCCCCCTACAAGGTGCCCAAGCACTACGAGTTCCGGGATAGCCTGCCGCGCTCGGCCGTCGGCAAGGTGCTGTACCGAGTGCTCCGCGAGGAGCACCCAGCGCCATGACCCGCGAGGCCTCGATCCTGAATGCCGCCACGCGCGTGTTCGCGGCAGCCGGCTACCACGGGGCCCGCATGCGGCAGGTGGCGCGGGAGGCCGGCGTGGCGGATGGCACCGTGTACCTGTATTTCCGCGGGAAGCGCGAGCTGTTCGTCTCGCTCTTCGAGCGGGGGTTGGCGGCGTTTCTGGCGGGGCTGGACGATGCCCTGGCATCGTCCAGCCCCGCCCTGGACGCCCTCTGTGCGTATCACCTTGGCTACCTTGGGGCGCGCTACGAGCTGGCCGTCATCACGCAGGTCGAGATGCGGCACTCTGATCCGGAGCTCCGCGAAGCCCTTGGTCGCATCATGCGACCCTACTTTGACCGGATCGAAGGGGTCGTCGCGGGCTGCGACGCGGACGTGAAGGTCGCCAGGCGGATGGTCTTTGGCACCCTGGATGAGAACGTGACCGCATGGGTGCGAAGCGGCGGCGGCTTTGCGCTCGCTTCGCTCGCGCCGGAGGTTTCGCGCCTGCTCAGGCGGGCATTGGGAGGCGATTGCCGATGAACCGGATCGCCATATGTGGCGCTGGGGTCATGGGCGCCCAGATCGCGGCGCTCTTCGCGGCCGCCGGATTCGACGTGGACCTGCTCGACGTGAACGAGGCGGCGGCGACGGCCGGAAAGGAGCGGCTGCGCCGGCTGCGTCCGTCGCCGCTGTATGCGGTCTCGGACCTGGAGGCGATTCACCCTGGGTCGCTGGAGGGCCCCCTTCCCAAGGCGGACTGGTACCTGGAGGCCATCGTCGAGGACCTGGCCGTCAAGCGGGAGCTGATGGCCCGGATCGAGGCGGAGGGCGATCCGAACGCCATCGTTTCCACCAACACCTCCAGCCTCTCGGTGCGCGCCATCGCCCAGGGCCGCTCCGCAGGCTTTCAGAGCCGGTTTGTTGGCACGCACTTCTTCAATCCGCCCCGCTACCTGCCGCTTGTGGAGGTCATTCCCCTCGGCGATGCGACAGCGGCCGAGCGGGTGCTCACGCATCGGCTGGGGAAGAGGGCTGTCCTTGCGAAGGACACTCCGGGCTTCATCGCCAACCGCATCGGCGGCGCGGCGATCGCCGCCGTGCTGGCCGCCGTCGAGGCGACGGGAACCGACCTCGACGAGGCCGACGCCATCACCGGCACGCCGCTGGGCCGCTCGCGCAGCGGTACCTTCCGCACGCTGGACCTCGTTGGCCTCGACACCATGCAGCGCATCCACCCCGACCTGCCGTCCTGGATCGCCGAGATGATCCGCCGCGGCTGGGTGGGGGAGAAGGCGGGCCAGGGCTTTTACAAGCGGCAGGACGGCGAGATCCTGGTCATCGACCCCAAGACCCTGGAGTACCGCCCGCGCCGGCGCGTGCGCCTCACGCAGGACCTGCCGCAGCTGGCCTACGAAAACGCCTTCGCCTGGGCGTGCCTCTCGCCCGTGCTGCGCTTCGCGGCCGCCAGCATCCCCGAGGCGGCCGACACCCCGCAGCAGATCGACGACGCCATGCGCTGGGGCTACGGCTGGAGCCTCGGCCCCTTCCAGGTCTGGGACCGCATCGGCTTCC
>JAJYVM010000079.1 GCA_021792015.1 Bacillota bacterium
GCGTCCAGGAGCGCATCGATCTTGAGGTCGAGGCGGGCGTAGGGCATACCCAGGCGGCGCGCGAGCAAATAGCTGGCGACCACCACCTGGGCCAGGCCGTCGAGCACACCGTCCTCGCGACCCTGGGCAATCGCCCGCAGGGCCTCGCCGACAGCGGCGACGGTCTCGGCCTTCAGCCACTCCACGGCGCGCGCGTTGCGCCCGACCTCCGGCGGCCGAGGGTCGTCTCGCCCGATCGTCAGCTGACTCACCCCCCGCCTCGGTTTCGCCGACCTGTGCCGTCTACTCCATGCTGAACGGCACCAGGGCGAGCACGCGTGCGCGCTTCAGCGCCACAGTCAGCTGGCGCTGGTGGTGGGCGCAGTTGCCTGTCACCCGCCGGGGCAGGATCTTGCCGCGCTCGTTCAGGAACCGGCGCAGGCGCAGCGCGTCCTTGTAGTCCACGTGCTCGATCTTGTCCACGCAGAAGCTACATACCTTGCGGCGGCGTCGCCGATCGCGTCGTGCCAACTCGTGTCAACCTCCGTCACGGGTCGGTCTAGAACGGGACGTCGTCCTCGTCGGCGGCCTCGCTCTCCGCCGGTGCGGCGGTGCGCGGCCGATCCAGGAAGCGCACGGCATTCGCGACGACCTCGGCCACCTTGCGCCGCTGGCCGTCCTGGGTCTCGTACGAGCGAATCTGCAGGCGGCCTTCCACGGCCACCAGCCGGCCCTTGGTCAGGTGCTGGCTGACCTGCTCCGCCAGCTGCCGCCAGCAGACGATGTCGATGAAGTCCGTCTCGCGCTCGCCCTGCTGGTTGTTGAACGGCCGGTCGACGGCGAGCGCGAAGCTGGCCACGGCCGTGCCGCCACCTGTGTACCGCAACTCCGGGTTACGCGTGAGACGCCCGATCAGGATCACGGTGTTCAGCACGGCGCCGCCTCCTCGCTGCACGAGGTCCCGAGGTCGCCGCCGGCGGGCTAGTTTCCGGGCGTGCCCGGATCCTCCCCGGGGGTCGCGACCGCCGTCTCAGCGACGGGCGCAGCCTCCGGCTCCTCCGGCGCCGCGCTCGCCGTCGCGTCGGCCGTTGGCGCCTCCGCGGGCGCGGCGGCCGGTTCCGGTGCGGGGCGCTTGGTGGCGACCTGAAGGGCTACGACGAACCGAAGCACGCCCTCGCTGATGCGAAGGACGCGCTCGAGCTCGGCCGTCGAACCGGGTTCGGCCGAGAAGGAGATCAGGACGTAGAAGGCGTCGCGGTGGCCGTCGATCTCATACGCGAGGCGCCGGCGCCCCCACCGGTCGACGTGGGTCACCTGGCCACCCTGGTCCGTGATGACGCCGCTGTAGCGCTCGATCGCCGCCTCCAGAGCGGCTTCGTCGAGGGTCGGCACGAGCACGATCATCGCTTCATAAGCACGCACAACTAGAACCCCCCTGTGGACTGACACGGCCCCGCCTCGCCGGGCGGAGCAGGAAGGCTTGCCGAATCAGTATGGCGGAAGAGGCGGCCCATTTCAATGACGAGGTGCGCCCTGGCCGGGATCCGCCGGCAACACCTCGCGGATGCGCCGCTCCAGATCGCTGCGCGCGATCATCACCAGGCGGCCGCAGCCGAGGCATCGGAGCCGGATGTCGGCGCCGACGCGCAGGACCTCCCAGCGGTTCTCGCCGCAGGGGTGCGGCTTCTTGAGGCGCAGGATGTCGCCGAGCTGAAGCGGGATGGGCACCGGTTCGCTCCCCCTGTCAGGGCCGCGTCCAAGGACGGCTCAACCGATCGCCGCCCACCAGTGCGCGGCGGCGGGCTCCCACGCGCGGAAGGCGGCCAGCAGCCACGGCGTGATGCGGGAGCCGGCCACGGCCTGCGACAGGGGGGCCACCGCCGCGATGGCACCCATGCTGACGACCAGGCCGAGCACGATGGCCGCCACCACAGCCCGCTCCAGGGCGCCGGCACAGAAGCCCAGGACCGCGTTGAGGAGTCCCGCCGGGCCGCGGCGCGGTGCCCGCCCGACCAGGCCGCCGAGGACGGCCCAGGCGATGGCGTGGGCGACGATGAAGACGACCGCGAAGGCGGCGTAGTGCAGGATCACACCCGCCGCTCCGGCATCGATGGCAGCCGGGCTGAGGCTGCCGGGGGCGATACCGAGTTGGCTCTGGTACAGCGGCAGCATGACCTGGGTGGGAGCGCCGGTGCCGGCGAGCCAGTGGGCCAGGCTGGTGGTGAGGTGCCATTTCCCGTTCGCGGCCGCGAGGACCGTTCCGGCGAAGCGGTCGGCTGCGACCAGACCGACTGCGTACGCGGCAAGTGAGGCCAGGGTCGCCAGCAGACCCATGCGAAGGCCCACCCACGCCCCGAGCAGGAAATACGCCAATAGCAGATAGTCCAGCCAGTTCACGCAGCCAGCATACCATTGGTGGCAACCGGGCACCGGCGGCAGGACCGTCGTGCGGAAGTGGCGTCAGGGCAGCCAGAGGATCCAGTACGCGAGCAGCGCCGGCCAGGTGGGCAGCGGTGCTGGGCGGCCCAGGTGCTGTGCGATCGCGGTCGACACCGCATAGAGTGCGGCGACGACGGCCCAGGCCAACCACTCGCGGACGATGTCGTCGCCGAAGCGGTTGCCGCGGGGCCAGGCCCGCCCGCGCACGAGATCGGCGCCGAGCTTCATCCCGCCAAAGGCCGCAAGACGCTGCAGCAGGCCGGGCCCGGCGGGCGGAAGCAGGTGCGCGATGAGGGCGGCCGTGGCGGCAGGCCCGAGGAGGCCAAGCCCCCAGTGGGGACGCGGTGTCCGGCTCCGGAGCGCTGGGTCAGGCGGTCCCGTCATCGGATGCGGCTAGAGGGCGATCAGCAGCACGGCGACGAGGGCCACGAGCGCAAGGACGGTCAGGGTGGCCCCGGCGCCACAGCCCAGCATGGACCGGCCCGGTCGCGGCATGTCACCCGAGGAGCCGCCGGCCGCGCCACCGCCCGCTCGGCCGGGCCCGCGCAGCTCGGCCCGGTGGGAGCGCTTCAGGGCGTCGACCATGCCCGTGATGTTGCCGCGGCGCTTGTACACGGCGGCGAGGTTGTTGAGGGCCACAGGGTCGTTCGGCGCTACCTCCAGGGCCTTCTTATAGCAACGCTCCGCCTCGTCAAGGTCGGCGCGCTGGAAGGCGACGTTGCCGAGGTTCGACCAGGCCGGGGCGGAGTGGGGATCCAGACTGAGCGCCTGCTCGAGGTGGGCCTGCGCGGAGTCGAGGTTGCCGTTTCTGGCCTCGATGCCACCCAGCTTGGCCAGGGCGGGTACGTTCTCGGGCTCATCGGCCACCAAGTCGGTCAGGATGGCCTCTGCCTCGTCGTAGCGACCGCGATCGGCCATGCGGACCGCACGCGCGTACGGGTCCTCCACCCTTCCGCCCACCGCAGCCACCCCCCCGCCCGCCAGGATGTCTCCCGCTTCGCCGCGATGCGCCGCTAGTCCTTTGGCAGGCGTCGCATGGCCAGCCCAGCGCACAGGACGCATCCCAGCACGCCCATGGCGGGGTACACCGTGGCGACCAGGCCGACAAGGCCCAGTGCAGCCACTGGGAGGGCCAGGACCACAGCCCCGGCACCGGCCATGCCAACGGGCAGCCGCGTGGGGCGCAGGCGGAGGGCCAGCGCGTACGCGGTGGCGACGCCGGTGGTCAGCAGGGCCGCCGCGAGGCCGGCCGAGTAGACGGTGCGCCACGCCGGCCCATATGGTGCCACAATGCGCGCCAACGGCACAGCGGCGGGGGCGACGGCGGTGAGATGGGCAAGGATTGGCAACTCGAGGACAATGGCCATCACGCCGAGGATCAGGCCGCCGCCCGCGCCGCCGCGAACCGCCGCTCGCACGGGCAGGTCTGCCCCTGCGGCGCAAAGGGCCACCGCGCCAAGGAGAAGATTGTACCCGACGTACAGCGCCGCGCCCAGGGGCCATGTGCCGGGCAGGCGCCCGGGCAGGCTTTCCGCAGCCGCTACAGCGTGCCAGAAGGCCGGGTGGGCGGCCTCCGCCCCGAGAAGAAGCAGCGCGCCGAGCGCCATGGCCGGAACGAGCGTCAGGTTTCCCCAGACCAACCCAGAACGGCCCGGGAGCACGATGAGGGTGATCGCGGCGGCGAGTCCGACGGCACCCACCCACGCGGGGAGCGCCCAGGCGTCGGCGCCCAGTGCGGAACCGCCCGCGAGGACCACCGCCAGACCCACGTACAGAAACGCGCTGGTCGCCCAGTCGGCCGGGCCGGCCAGGACGGGACCCAGAGCGAAGCGGTAGAGGTCGGTGTAGTCGCGGGCGGCTCCGCGGGCTGCCAGGCGCAGGATCCGCGCGCCCAGCCAGGCGAAGGCCGCGCCAGCCGCGGCGCAGCCGATCAGACCGGGCGGCCCGTATGCGGCAAAGAAGAAGAGGACCTCGCGTCCCGTCGCGAACCCGCCGCCGATGACCGCCCCGACGTATATGGCGGCGACGCCCAGGGCATCATGGCGCATGCCCGATGAATATGAACCAAGCAGGTCGGGCAGACGGCCGGACGGAGGATGCGCTCACCCTGGACGATGTCCGCCGCGTGCGTTACGACGACCCCTGCGCCGCCGCCGCGATCGGTGCGGCCGTCGCGGAGGTGCTGGGCCGGTGCTATCACCCCGAGCGAGAGCACCTGGCCCTCGTGTGCATCGGCACAGACCGGTCGACCGGAGACGCCCTCGGGCCGCTTGTGGGACGCTGCGTCGCTGCGACGCAGCTGCGGGGCCTCCGTGTGTACGGGACACTTGACGCGCCCGTCCATGCCAGCAACCTGACCAGTGCCCTGGAGGCGGTCGACGGGCCGGCGTGCGTTGTGGCCGTTGATGCATGTCTGGGACGCCTGGAGACAGTGGGGCAGATTTCGGTCGCTCCCGGCCCTCTGCTTCCCGGCGCGGGCGTCAACAAGCAACTCCCGGCGGTCGGCCGAATGCACATCACCGGTACCGTGAACGTCGGCGGCTTCATGGAGTACTTCGTGCTCCAGAACACGCGCCTGGCGCTGGTCATGCGCATGGCCGAGGTGATCGCCGAAGGCGTTGCCCTGGCGGTGGGCGCGCTGCCGTTCACAGCGCAGGTCGCCACGGCCAGCGGCGCTTGAGCCCCTCCCGGGCGGCCTCCGGCATCCATAGCCCCTCCCGGGCGGCCTCCGGCATCCATGCCTGCGGGGTCAGGCGGGGCTGGGCAGCCACAGGGTGCAGGCTGCCGGCGCCACGCTGAACCGGGCAGGCAACCCCCCGACGACCTCCCCATCGGCGTGCACGGCGACGCTGGAGGGTCCCGTTACCTCGATGGTCCGGCCCTGACGATAGGAGACGGCGGCGTCCCGCAGGTGGCGCCCGACGAACACCGTCGGCAGCAGCCTCAGGATGTGGCCGGCGCCCATTCCCCCGATGATGCATACGTCGAGCAGTCCGTCGTCCAGCGCGGCGCGGGGGCAGATGCGCATCCCGCCGCCGTATGCCTGGGCGTTCCCGAACGCGACAAGCAGGCACCGCTGGACAACCGGCTCCCCGTCAATGTCCAGGCGGAGGCTCTCCGAACGGTATCGGAAGGCCAGGGAGATGGCGGTGGCGACGTAGGGCAGCGCGCCGCGGGCCTTCCGGGGCCCTTCGTTGATCAGGCGTGCGACCTCGGCGTCGAACCCGGCGCCCGCGACGTTCAAGAAGTGGCGGTCGCCGCACATGCCGAGGTCCACCGCGCGGCGGCGGTCGCGGTCCAGGCCGCTGACGGCGGCCAGCGGCTGAAACGGCAGGCCTGCCGAGCGGGCGAAGTCGTTGCCGGTCCCTGCCGGCACCACCCCGACCGCGACGTCGGGCCGGTCGATGCCGTTGACGGTCTCGTGCGCGGTGCCGTCACCACCCACCGCGAGCAGGTGGGTGAAGCCGTCGGCGCATGCCCGTCTCGCGATCTCCGTGGCGTTTCCCGGCCCCGCGGTGAAGGCGACCTCCGCCTTCATCCCCGCCATGGTGGGTGCGATGACGTCCCACGCCTTGCCCGCGCGCCCGCCGCCCGCCGTACGGTTGACGATGCAGAGTATCCGCATGCCCGCTACTCCGCGGCGCCGCCGCTGAGGACCCGACGCTCCTCGTCGCTGAGGGTGTAAGTGGAGCGGCCCTGCTCCACGGGTTTGGCGTACATGCGGCACTCGTCGCGACCGTAGATGCTCGACAGCACGGCGCCGTTGCCCGCCGAGTCGGTCAGCGCCAGGGCGAAGCTCAGGTCGGAGCCGGTCCCCTGGAAGGCGTTGAAGCGGAGGATGCGCGGGCGCACGACGCAGGTGTCGACGCGGCGATTGAGGACGGCCTGCGCCGCCTTGAGATCGGCAAGCTCCCGGCCAACCGTCTCCAGCTGGGCCTGCTGGGTCAGGAGCAGCTCCTCGAGGTTGCCCTGGCCCGCGCCCTTGAGCAGCCGGCGAAAGCGAGCGCGCGTGGCGAGGTGCGACCAGGCGAGCGCGATCAGGAGCAGGGCCAGGACCGCGTCGACCGCGGCCAGCGTCGGCACATGCTTCAACCCCTTCTGCGGGAGCGTGGGGCCGTCCATGGAGCGCGCGGTCGTCCGCGCGCGAGCGGGTTCACTGGAGCGCGCGGTCGTCCGCGCGCGAGCGGGTTCACTGGATGCATCGGCGCTTTGGGCGCGCGGTTGCAGTGTTGGCACAGCCCGCACCGGTGGCGCGCAGCCCATCGCCGGCCGCGGGTGGCGGGCGGTCCGGGGCACGCAACCGGGTCACCCCTGCCCCGCGCACGGCTCGTGTGAGGGGCGGGTGCGCCGAAATGCCCGCCAGCACGGGTAGACCGCTCACGTTTCACGTGAAACGCTGGGCGCGGGCATGGCCCGTCAGCAGCTCGATGAGGCGCTCCAGGTCCGCGTCCCCGATGAACTCGACCTCGATGCTGCCGCGCGACCCGCGGCGCCGGATCCGCACGCGGCTGCCAAGCGCCGTCCGCAGATCCTCCTCCATGTCGGCATAGACTGCCGCCACCGGACGCGCGCGGACCGGACGGCGCCCTGCACGCTGCGCGAGCCGCTCGACATCCCGCACCGACAGGCCACGGGCCGTGGCCCGGCGGGCAAGCGCCACCCGCTCAGCCCCGCCCGCCACCGCCAACAGGGCGCGCGCATGACCCGCGCTCAGCGTGCCCGCGGCCACCAACTCACGGATGGGCGGCTCCAGGGTCAAGAGGCGCAGGGCGTTGCTGATTGCGGGGCGGCTCCGGCCCAGCCGTCGGGCCAGATCCTCCTGGGTCAGCCCGAACCGGTCGACCAGGGTCGCGTACGCCTCCGCCTCCTCCAGCGCATTGAGGTCTTCCCGCTGCAGGTTCTCCAGCAGGGCGATCTCCAGCATCTCAGCGTCCGAGTACTCCCGCACGATGGCGGGCACCCGGGGCAGCCCCGCGATCTCGGCGGCCCGGCAGCGCCTCTCCCCCGCCACCAGTTGAAAGCGGCCGCCCAGAGCGCGCACGATGACGGGCTGGAGCATCCCGTGCTCCTTCAGGGAATCCGCCAGCTCGTGCAGGGAGGCTTCATCGAAGCGACGCCGCGGCTGCTCAGGGTTCGGCTCGATCTGATCCAGGTCCAGCTCCCGCACCAGGTCGCCTGTTGCCGGCTCCAGGCTCGGCAATAGGACTTCAAGCCCGCGGCCCAGCCGCCGCTTTGCTCCGGGCACGCGCCATCACCTCCTTGGCCAGGTTCTCGTAGACCTGGGCACCCCGTGAGCGCGGATCGTACGCCGAAATCGGCAGGCCATGGCTCGGCGCCTCGCTCAGCCGCACGTTGCGGGGGATCAGCGACGTGAACACTTCGTCGCGGAAGGCCCGCCGCACCTCCTCCGCCACCTGCAGCGAGAGGTTGGTGCGGGCATCGTACATCGTCAGCAGGATCCCCTCGACCTCCAGCTGCGGGTTCATGTTGCGCCGGACGCTCTGGACCGTGCTCATCAGCTGGCCGACGCCCTCAAGGGCGTAGTACTCGCACTGGATTGGCACCAGCACGGCATCCGCCGCGACCAGGGCGTTCAGGGTGAGAAGGCCGAGTGAGGGCGGGCAGTCGACCAGGATCCAGCCGTACTCCGCGCGCAGGGGCAGCAGCGCCTCCCGGAGGCGCGCTTCGCGGCTGCTCGCCGCGACCAGCTCCAGCTCCGCCCCGGCCAGGTCGAGCGTTGACGGCAGCATCGCCAGTCCCGGCACCACGGTCTGGCGCACCGCCAGCGCTGCCGGCACGTCGTCCAGCAGGACGTCGTACACGCTCCGCTCCACCCGGCGCCGGTCGATGCCCAGCCCACTTGTGGCGTTGCCCTGCGGGTCGCAGTCGACCAGAAGCACCCGCTGGCCCAGCTCGGCCAAGGCCGCCCCCAGGTTCACCGCCGTGGTGGTCTTGCCCACGCCGCCCTTCTGATTGGCGACCGCAACGACCCGGCCCGGCCCTGCCCCCTCAGCTGGGGCGGCTGCGGGGGTCTTTGCCGATACGGACCGTGATCTCCCAAACATCGCCCCGGTCCTCCTCGGCGAGGTCGACCCGGAAGCCCGCCTCGCGCAGGGCGCTGGCAGCCTGGCGGAAGGCGTTGAGGAAGATCCGCAGGTCGCGAACCACCCGCACCACCCGCCGCTTCGGCCGCGACGGCTCACGCAGCTGGCGCTCGACCCACGCCTCCGCGCCGCGCACCGACATCCCTGCGGCCGTGAAGGCCTCGACCCCGCGCTGCCGGCTCTCCGGATCCGGCAGGCGCAGCAGGGCGCGGGCATGCCGCTCACTGAGGCGAGCGTCGCCCTCGATGCGGCTCCGCACCTCCGGCTCCAGCTGCAACAGGCGCAGCTTGTTCGCCACCGCCGGCTGGCTCCTGCCGACCTGGCGCGCGAGGTCCGCCTGGGTCAGCCGGAATTCCTCGAGCAGGCGCCGGTATCCCTCCGCCTCCTCAAAAAAGTGGAGATCGGAGCGCTGCAGGTTCTCGACAAGGGCCCACACGGCGGCCTCGCGGTCCGAGCACTCCCGCACCAGCGCCGGCACGCTGTGGAGGCCAGCCAGCCGCGCGGCCCGCCAGCGCCGCTCGCCGGCGATCAGCTCGAAGCCGCCGCCCGCCGGCCGGACGATCAACGGCTCGATGATCCCGTGCGTGGCGATCGACTCGGCGAGGGCGGCGAGCTGCTCCGGGGTTGGCGTATGCCTTGGCTGGTAGGGGCCCGGCTCGATGGCATCGACCGGGATCCAGCGCACATTCGGGGGCCCGGCCGCTGCCGGCGCGGCTGGGCCCACCACCGCCGTCGGCTCGGAGTTGCCGCTCACCACCGCCCGCCCCCTGTCGCGTGCTGCTTCGTCAGCATCCGCACCAGTCCTGCCCAGATTCTACAGCGGACGACGCGCGGCGACGCCGGCACGGCGCGGGAAGCGGGCCGGCGTAGGCCCAATCTTGCGCAGAATCCGAAAACGCCGGCCCGGGGATGCGCTGGCCACGACCCGCTCCGGCGTGGCGCCGAGCGCCGCGCAGACGCGTGCCGCCTCGCCCGCCTCCCCCGCCACCTCGCGGCCCACCCAGAGCACCGCCGCGCCGCCAGGCCGCAGCAGGGGCAGCACCAGCTCGGCAACGACGGCAAGAGGAGCCACGGCGCGCGCCACGGCCACGTCGTATGCGTCGCGCCCCGGCCCCCGCCCATACTCCTCCGCTCGGGCCCGGACCACCGGCAGTCCCGAGCTCGCCAGGAACGCCGCCTTCTTCTGGCTCGCCTCCAGCAGGGTGACCCGCAGCTCCGGCCGCGCGATGGCGATCACCACGCCCGGAAAGCCGGCGCCGCTGCCCACGTCGATGACGCTGCCGGCGGGCGGCAGCAAGGCAAGCCCGGCCAGCGAGTCCAGGATGTGGTCACGCACGAAGGCGTCCTCTTCTGTGATGGACGTGAGGTTCATGCGGCGGTTGGCGGCGCGGACCGCCTCCATCCAGACCAGCAGGCGATCGGCGGCCGCCGGATCCAGGTCCGGCCCGGCAAGGGCCCTGAGGGTTGCGCCCGTCAGTCCTGCCCGTCCTCCTGCGGCCGGATCACCACGCGCCGGCGCGGCTCCTGCCCCGTGCTGGCCGTCTCCACGCCCGCCACCTCCTGCACCGCGAGGTGGACGAGGCGCCGCTCGTGCGCCGGCATCGGCTCGAGCTCCACGGGGCGCCCCGTGCGCCGGGCCTGCTGCGCCGCCCGCCGCGCGAGGTCCTCGAGGGCGCGCCGCCGCCGGTCCCGATAGCCCTCCACGTCGACCTGCAGACGGCGCCGGTCCTCCGTCCGCCGCGATACTGCGGCGTCCGTGACGGTCTGCAGCGCCTGCAGCGTCAGGCCCCGGTTGCCAATCAGCACCGACGTGCCTTCGCCTCGGACCTGCACCCGCACGCTGTCGTCGGCGGCATCCGCCGCCAGCGAGGCCTCGATGTCGAGCAGCGCCGTCAGGCGGTTGAGAAAATCCAGCGCCAACCGGTCCTTGCCCGCCGTCACCCGCACCCGCACCTGTGCCGGCAGCGCGCCGATCAGGCCGAAGAGGCCGCGGCTGCCCCCCTCGAGCACCTCGACCTCCACCATGTCCCGCTCGGCCCCGAGTTCCGCGAGCGCCGCATCAACCGCCTCGTCCACGGTGCGGCCACGCTTTGTTGTCTCGTTCACCGTGTCGCACCTCCCGGTGCGGCGCCCCGCGGACGCGGCGGCCCCCCCACGGCATACTGCTGTGCAACCGAGAACATGTTGCTGATCACCCAGTACACCGCGACGCCGGCAGGCAGGCGCCAGAAGATGTAGGCGATGAACAGGGGCATGATGTACGTAAGGATCTGTCCCTGCGGGTTGTTCTGCTGCATGGTGGAGATCCGCGTCTGCCAGAAGGTGGTCAGGCCGCCGAGGATCGGCAGCACGAACGTCGGGTCGGGCACGCTGAGGCTCTTCAGCCAGAGGAAGCTGTGCGGCCCGACGTAGTTGAAGTGGATCAGAACGTCGTAAATCGCCCAGAGGATCGGAAGCTGCAGGATCATCGGCAGGCAGCCAGACGTCGGGTTGACGTGGTTATCTCGCCACAGGCGCATGGTCTCCTGGTTCAGCTTCTCACGGTCGTTCTTATACTTCGCCTGCAGCCGCTGCACCTCGGGCTGCAGCTCCTGCATGCGCCGCATCGAGCGGACCTGCGTCTGCGTCAGCGGCCACAGGGCGCCACGGATGATGATCGTGACAATGACGATCGCCAGGCCGTAGCTGCCGGTAATCCCGTGGGTCCACTGGATCCACGCCGTGAACCCGCTGAGCAGGGCGTTCCAGACGGCCACGTCGCCTTATCCTCCTTCGCCGCGGACCACCGGGCCGAGGGCCTGCGGCACCGGGTCATAGCCGCCCGCATGCAGGGGATGACACCGCAGAAGCCGCCCGATGGCCAAAAGCCCGCCGCGCCAGGGCCCGAACCGCTCCAGGGCCACGATGGCGTACTCCGAGCACGTGGGTCGGAAGCGGCACGTCGGAGGGTGCAGGGGCGAGATCCAGCGCTGATATCCCCGGATGAGCGCGATGGCCACCCGCGCCAGGCCCGACCTCATCGCCCCACCAGCCCTGCTCGCGCGAGCAGGTCCCGCAGCGCCCGCTCCAACGCGTCAAAGTCGGCGCTCCCAGCTCGCGCCCGCGAAACCAGGACCAGGTCGACGACTCGCTCCGGGGGGGCCACACGGCGCCGGATCACCTCACGCCACCGCCGCCGGTGGCGGTTCCGCACCACCGCGCCGCCAAGACGGCGCCCCGCGGCCACAGCGATCCGGGCCCGCTCGCCTCGCCCGGGCAGCACGTAAAGAGCCGCCAGCGCGTTGGCCACCGAGGTGCCCCCGTCGAAGACGGCCCGAAAGTCGCTCGACCTGTGTAGGCGCTCCCACATCCGCGCGCCCCGATCCCCGCCGGACATCGCCCCGTCCACCTGACTGCCCCGCCGGGCGCCGCAGTTGCGCCGCCC
>JAJYVM010000080.1 GCA_021792015.1 Bacillota bacterium
TGTCGATGATGTTCTGCCGGACGAACTTGCCTATGGCACCCAGGATCGTCAGCATCAGCTCGCCGGCGGGGTCGTTGAAGTCCATGGCCTCGCTGACGGAGCGAAGCTGGACGCCGAGCTTCTCAGCTCCTGAAGGAGCAGGAGAAGGTCCAACGGCTCGCGGAAGAGCCCAGGACATCGGCGTCCGGGTCAGATCGGCGATCTCCGCTCATAGAGCGGCTCAGTTGCCCTCTGAGTGCCGAGCGGATCTTCCCGTCGAGAACTACACCAGCAACGTTCGGGCAGCTTTGTCAACAGGGACGCGCCTTTGGCGATCGTACGACCGCGGACGCGACGGGGGTGAGCTGCCCGGCGGGCAGTGCAGGAGATCATAGGCACGGGGGTTCAGCGCCGCGTTGATGGCATGCCACAACACCACCACGGCGATAGCGAGCCCACCCGCTTCGAAAGGAATGGCGGCCACGCGGATCGGATGCGTGAGCGCCTCATAAACCATTTCCCCGAGGCACCGGGATCACGACCGGCAACATCACCATCTCATGGTCATGACGGTAACTGCGTCTTGTCGCCGAGTTCGGCGATCAGCACGAGGCCAAACGCGGCCCAAAGCGCGTGCCAGTCCAGCGGGGAAGACACCCCCACGGAGTCATACGATGGCGTTGGGCGGGGAATGCCGGACGACGGTGCTGCCGCTACATACCGCAGGATCAACAGAGATGCGGTCCCCGATTTGGTCGAGATCCCATTCGACACATCACGTAGACGCCAGAATACCGCTTGCCAGACACCGGCGCCCGCCACAACCACACCCCAGGCCCGGCGCCGTAGCGGACGGTCGCATTCATGTCGTCGTCGAAGTCGTCGTCGAAGTCGTCGTCGAACGTACCCGCAGCCTCGATCGGGGTCAGAATCAGGGGGCGGCCGGAAGGGGTCTCGGATCCCCGAAGCACGCGAAGACCTCCAACAGCCGCTGGCGCTCGACCTTCAGGTCGGCCTCCGCGCGCTTGCTCGCCCGGGAGGACGCAGCGTGCACGATTCAGGCCAGCTGCTGGGCGGCCCTCGTCATGCGTTGTGATCTCTAACGTGTCTTCTCCATGACACGCAAGGGCCGCATGTCGCTCAACACGGTGTCAAACCCTTCAGGTCGCCCTTGAACGGGCCCAGGTGGTGCCGGAGACCGTGGCCAGACAGTCGGGCGGGTTCCGATGCACGGCGGCAAGCGGCACCCGCCTTCACATCACCTCGCCGACTCCTGAAGCAGCCCACCCTTGCGCGCCTCGTCGTGCAGGGCGCGCAACTGGCGGTGCCGCAACAGCAGTTCCTGGACATAGGACCGCCACTCTACGGCCTCCCCCACGCTGGCGGCGACCCCGCCGGCCGCCGCCAGCCAGCGTACCGCCTGCTGGTAGGTGTGCCGCTGGCGACCGGCGATCGCCATGTCCGCAAGCTTCTTGTAGAGGCGTACGGCCTGATGCGGCAACGATTCGGACGCCGCCTGCGCCACTCGGGCCAGGGTCTCCGGCCAGACGAAGTACGGACCCGGACGCGGCTCTACTGCCGCGAGTGCCCCGACCACGTCGCCCTCGGCCAGCAGGATGTCGACCGAGAGTTGCACATCGTTGCGTATGGTGGTGAGCAGGTCCGAGCGTGTCTGTGTCCAGACGCCCATCGCCTCTGCCGCTGTCCGTGCGTTGTCGTAAAGTGTCCTGCTTGCCGCGCGGGAGAAGGCTCGAACAAACAGATCGAGGGCGACGGCATGCTCTCCCCGCTCTACGTGACGCTCACCGAGCCAGGTGGCGAGATCTGCGGAAAAATCTTCGGCCAGCCGGCGTCCGACGTACTCCGCCGCCCGTTCCGCCTCGCCGGCCTGCCGCAGGCGATCGGCGAACTGGAGCTGGCGATGCGGCCTCCACTCCTTGCCCTCGGTCTCCGCAGCCGCGACCGCGTCGTCATAGCGACCGAGGTCCATCAACCCTTCGATGAGCCGATCCGTCAGGCCAAACCGCCGGCACTCCGCAAGGTGGGCCTCGGCGTCCAGCGTGTCTCCGAGCAGGTCGAGCAGCAACTCTGCACGTTCGTCCTGCTGCCAGGGGCTGTTTCGCCGCCGTCCGCGCGTCTCCAGATCGGCCCGGAGCAGCGCGACCACGCGGGTCCGCTCCTCTGGCGTGCACTGATCCATCAGGACCTCCGGGACGTCCGCGGCGATGTCGAAACCGCCCGCGTCCACGTCTCCGATCCAGGCGGTATAGAGCGCGTCCACCACATCCCGGCGCAGCCCGCCGTCGGCCCCCCGAAGCATGGCCCTGAGACCGGCGACCGCATCCCGCAGGGCAGCCGCCACCTCCCCCTCGTCGTCGACGCCCTCCACCCGGGGCAACCCGGCCTCCAGCACCGCCCGGTACACGGTGCAGGCCGCACCCGTCGAGCCCGCCTTGCGATATCTGCCGGCAAGCTCGACCAGGGCGCGCACCTCTTCCAGGGCCGTGCGCGCGCCTCGCCCGTCGTCCGCAGCGGCATCCAGAGCCGCTTCAACCCTGCCGCGGATGTGCTCCGCGGAAACGGCGGCGGCATCCACCGCCCGATCAGGTACGGGAAGCGGCAAGTCCAGCAGGTCTTCCAGCTCCGGCGCCCGCTGCAGCATCATCTCGACGAGGGCGACAAGCTCGGCCTTGGACCGGGAGCGGAGGTCCCCCGACCGTTCCGCCGCCTCGGCAAAGGCCTCGCGCCGGAGCAGCCAGGTCAGCAGAAGGGCGACAGCGTGCTTGCAGAAGCCACCCCGCGGGCAGGTGCAGACGACCTCCACCTCGCCGCGCCGTCGAATCCGAGCTGAGACACGGTACGGCTCCGCGCGCGAGCCTTCGCACAGCGCCCGCAACCAGTCCCCGTCGCGAACCGGAGACCGGATGGCACCGGCTTGGAAGTAGGCGACCCCTCGGACGAAACTGGTCTCCCCGGCAAGCGCCCGCACACGCGCCTCTGTCAGGGCACCCGGCGCGGCGCGTCGCCCCAGCGGGACCCGCCGCGCCATAACGAGGCGGATGTTCCCGGAAATGCGCATTCATCCCACACCCCTTCGGTAGGTCGATGCCATCTCCGAACGTGCCTACGCCACGCGGCGACAGCGGCCCTGCCAGTGCGGCCGAGCGGCGACTATGGGAAGCGGGATGTCCGCGCCACATGCGCTTCTCCGGGAACTCGCCGCCAGGTGGCCGTCACTTCGCCCAAGCGGCCGTTCGGCGGGAGCAGGCGAACCCGTCCCCGCCCCAGCGGCCAGGCGCCTCGGATCAGCGCGGCAACGCAGCCACGTCTCGCTTCAGGGAATCGACCGGGCGGCTGCCACCTGCCTGTGCCGTCGCCTCGGACGCAGAGGGTACCCATGCCCGTGGTATCGTCGTGGCGCGTATCTCGGGTGCCGCAACAAGGTTCCCACGGGGGCAGTGAGGTGCCGCCCGGCCGCGAACGGCAGCGACCGCGGTCCCCGGGGGTCGCCAGCCTACCGAGTGCGCCGGCCGGAGAGGAGAAGGCGAACACCCATGCCGGTCATCGCCAACGGTCTGAATCCGAAGCATGCGGCCCTCTGAAAGATGCAGACCTGGACGAGCGGCCGGGCGCAGCCCACGTGGCGGGCGGAAGGAACGCCGGATCGCGGCGCTACCCCTGACCGATCTCCTGGCGATCGATTCCGCGGGCCTCGACGACTGGCAGCGTTGCCTCGTGGCCGAGCGTCTGGTCGGAAGGCGGCGAACCGCCGAGGCCCTGCGTGTCCTCGCGCCGGTGGGAAGCAGTGGAGATTGGCATCCGGCCATCCCTACCTCGACGCGTTCCAGGGCCTGTCCGAAGCGTGGCGCGAGGCCGGTGCGCCGGATGGCCGCATCAAAGTGTTGGAGCGCTCTCACGCTTACGCCAGGGCCAAGGACCCGGCGAACGCACGCATGTGCGGGCTCGACCTCGCGGAGGCGCTCTGCGCCGGGGATCGTGTCGACCGGGCCCTGGGTATCTGTGCCAAAGAGATCGGCACGGAGCCGCTGGACCCCTGGCTCTCGTCCTGCAGTTCGCGCCGAAAGGTTGCTGCCGAGCAGTCCGCGAGGGCCGAGGCGGGCACCGCGACCCCACTGCAGCCCCCACATCCGCCGCAAGCGCAGGTTCCGCTGTCCCGCCGCAGGTCGGCGTCCCCGGAGCGGGCGGGGCTTTCGCTGCCGACGAACACGATCTGGTGCCGGCATCCGCCCGTTGGACTCCCCATGGCCCCTTCGCCCGCCAGCGGCGGGCTGGCAATGCCAACGGTCGCGCCGGCCGTGTTTACCTGGCTCGACCGGTCGCTGGATAAACTGACCTTGGACAGATCACTGACCTTGGACAGATCAAGGAGGCGGGGAACATGTCCGTCGCGCGCTTTTTCGCCACTGCGACCGGTCGCTGGTTGAGGGCCGTGCTTGGCGCCGTGCTGGTGGTGTTCGGGTTCCTGGGAGCGCCCTGGTGGGTTCCGAGCCTGGGCGTGGTCTTCATTATCGTGGCAGCGCTCAATGTCTGTGCTTTGGCCGTCCTTTTTGGCGGCCCCTTCAACGGGCGCAAGGCGCGGGCTCCTGTTTGAGCACCCCTCGCCGTGACCGGGTCGCCGGGCCGCGGCGGTGGCCGGCGCCACCACGCGGGACGGCGTGGCCGGACGTTTGTGAGACCAGGATCACCATGCGGTGGCCAGCCTGACGACTGCATCGTCCTTGTGGCGCATCTCGCCGAGGCGCGCGGGACCGAACGCGGCACCACGCGCGCCGACTTCGAGAGGGGCGATCTCGCGCACGACGCCCGGTCCCGCCGGCTGCGGAACCGGGCAAGCGGCGGTCCCGCGCAAGCGGGCCGCCGTCAAAAAGAGGGCGGGTTCGGAAGCCGGCGCCTGATAGAATGATGCCTACCTGAGGGAGGCGTGGCCGACGGCGCAGGCGGCCGGGGCGCGGCAGGGGGCGGGCTGGGGCCTCCCCGTATTCGCCGTCATCATCGGTTCCTTCATGAGCATCCTCGACTCCACCATCGTCAATGTGGCCATCCCCACGCTGCAGTCGAACTTCGGTGCCTCGACCGACCAGGTGCAGTGGGTCGTGACCATCTTCCTGCTGGCCCTCGGCATCGTGGTGCCCGTGAGCGGCTGGCTGGCCGACCGCTACGGGATGACGCGCGTGTACATCGCCTCGCTCATCATCTTCACGGCCGGCTCGGCCCTCTGCGGGCTCAGCACCAGCCTGACCGAGTTGATCTTCTTCCGCCTGCTGCAGGGCGTCGGCGGCGGTCTTCTGGCACCGATCACGATGGCCATGGTCTACCGGCTCGTGCCACGCGAGCGCATCGGAACCGCCATGGGCATCTACGGGCTCACCATCGCCTTCGGACCCGCGCTCGGTCCGTCGCTGGGCGGCTACCTGGTCCAGTACGTGGACTGGCGCCTGATCTTCTACATCAACGTCCCCATCGGCATCCTGGGTGTGATCCTTGCGAGCGCGGTCCTGCCGCCCTTCGCCGGCGACAGCAGCAAGCCGTTCGACCTGTGGGGGTTCGTGACGTCGGCGACAGGATTGGGCCTTCTTCTCTACGGCCTGACCGAGGGCCAGACCTGGGGCTGGACCTCCGAGGCCAGCGTCCTTGTGCTGATGGGCGCCGCCTGGATGCTGACGCTCTACATCGTCATCGAGCTCACGACGCCCAATCCCCTGCTCGACCTGCGCATCTTCCGCTACCGGGTGTTCAGCCTCAGCTCCGTGCTGGTCGTGGTGACCGTCGTCGCGCTCTATGCCGGCAGCTTCTACGTCCCCCTGTACATGCAGGAGGTGCAGGGCTACGGCGCCTTCGCGACCGGCCTCACCCTGATGCCGGCCGCCCTGCTGATGGGGGCGACGATGCCGTTCTCCGGCCGCCTCTACGATGCGGTGGGCGCCCGCGTCCCGGCGGTCATCGGCATGGTGATCGTCGGCGCGGCGACGCTGCTCTTCCTGCGCATGACCGCGGACACGACCAGCAGCACGATCTCCGTCTGGATGGCCATCCGGTCGCTTGGCCTGGCCATGGCCATGATGCCGGTGATGACGGCCGGCCTGTCCGTGATCCCGACGCAGGAGATCGGGCGCGCCTCCGCCATCAACAACATCATCCAGCGCACCGCGGGCTCGCTGGGGCTGGCGGTGCTGACCTCGATCTACTCCAACGACTACGCCCAGCAGACCGCGAACCTGGCCAGCCACGTGACCCGCACCAGCCCCGGGCTGACCGTACTCATGCAGCGGGCGGCCGCCACCGTCAGCCAGGTGGTGCCGTCCTTCGCGGCAAAGGACAGCGGGCTGCTGGTCATCGCCCGGGCCATCTCCAACCTGGCCTTCACGACAGCGATGCACGACGTGTTCGCCTACGCGGCGATCTCGGCGATCGTCGGCGCCGTGCTGGCGATCTTCCTGCGCGAGCAGCGCCACGGCGGCGGGCGCGGACGGGCAAGCGTCAGCGTGGAGTAGGGCCCGGCTCGTCGGGCCGCCCCAACCGCACGAACACGTCGTGGGCCCGGCCCACCTCGGCGACGGCATGCGCGTCGGAGCCGTACACGAGGGGGATCCCCCGCGCCCGGGCGGCCGCGAGCACGTCCGGCGGCGGATACGGCTGGCAGCACAACTCCTTGAAGAGGCCGGCCATGTTGGCGTCCAGGGCGTAGCCGCGTGCGGCGACCTCGTCGAGCACGGCGGCGATGGCCGCCTCCACGACGGGGCTTGGCTCGCCGGCCTCGGGGAAGCGGCGCCGGAACTTGTCGCAGAGGCTCAGATGGCCGATCCGGGTGGGCTTATGCGGTCCCAGGTCGCAGCGCACGGCCTCGAGGACCAGTTCGTAGTAGGCCCGCTGAAACGCGTGGAATCCTCCGTAATGCCGCACGAGCCCCTCCACCACGTCCGTGGGCGCCATATCCACGCAGCGCACGCCGCCGGCACCCGGCATGAAGTGCACGGAGAGCAGGGCGTCATCCAGGAAGGGTCCGTATTCCCTCAGCAGGGCGCGCGTCCAGGCCTCGTCCCCGGGCAGGTAGTCGACCTCCAGTCCGATCAGCACCCGGATGCGGTCGCGGTACCGCGCCTGCAGCGTCCGCATGTCGCGCACATAGTCGTCGAGCTGATCCTCGCCCATCGGGATCTCGTCGAGCGCCCCGGGCGGGTACGGGCAGCGGGCGATGAAGGTTGCCGGCAGCGGCGGGTGCTCGGACACGGTATACGTGTCAAAGCCGAGGGCGATGGCGCGCTCGATGTACGCGGCGGTGGGCTCGCCGCTGCCGTGGCGGCAATAGTGGGTGTGCGTGTGCCCGTCGCGCATGCCGGCCATCGTCCGCCCTCAGGCGCCGCCGCCCACGGCCCCGGTATACTCGCGGAACTCGATGCGGGAAGGGCGGGCGCGGTCGTGGTGGAGGGTCATGTGCGCGATCGGCCCGCGGATGTCCCACTCGTTGGCGCCACCCGTGTGCCAGTTGCGGTCGGCGAGGGGAAAGCAGGAGCCCGCCACCTCGAGCCGGATCCGGTGGCCGGGACCGAAGTCGTTGGCCGTGGCCATACCGCGGATGGTGACCTCGTACACGGTGCCAGGCACCAGGGGCAGGGGCTTCCCGAATCCCTCGCGGTAGCGCAGGCGGAGGCAGCTCCAGGCCACGTTGTACGCCGTGCCGTCCGGATACACATCCACCAACTTCACGAAGACGTCCGCGTCGGGGACATCGGCGGATACGTGCAGCACGGCCTCGACATCGCCGACCATGGCCACGCCCTGCTCCAGCGGCGGGCTCGAGTAGACGAGGACGTCGCTGCGGCACTCCACGGGGCGCTGGTCGGCGCAGATCGGGTCGCTGCCGAGGGCGGTGCCCAGGCTGGGGACCGGATTCTCCGGATCGGCGATGAAGCGGTCAGGCTCGGCCTGGGCTTCGGCCGGGGCCGCCTGGAGGACCCCGTCGCCCCAGAGGGTGTTGGCCGCGCCGCCGCTGATCAGGTACAGCCGGCTCACCCGGGTCTCGGGCAGCGGCCAGCGCTCGCCCGTCAGCCAGGTGCCGGCGCCCATCAGGAACACCTGCACCTTGGGCATGGGCTTCCAGGCCTGCGCATCGCCGGCCAGAAACCGCCGGAACCAGGCCATGATGATGTCGTCGTAGGGAAAGACGGTGTTGCCCATGGGGCGCTCGCCCAGCATCGCCTGCGGCGACTGCGCCCGGATCATGGCGCAGTGGCCGGTGCCGGCCATGATGAGGTACTGGTCCGGGTGGTGCTGCTGGAACTCGAACAGCTTGAGGGTCTCGTAGGCCCCGATGTCCAGCCAGCCGTTGATGTTAAGGGCGGGGGTCGCCCCCGTGGACTCGGCCCGCAGCAGGTCGAGCTCCCGCCAGCCGGGGTCGGCGGGCGTGCGGGTGATATAGGTGTCGTAGCCACTCTCCGGGATGCCCATGCGGCGCAGGACATCGGCGCTCGGTGGGCGCATGCGGATGCGCGCGAGGTGTCGCGCGTAGTCCGGGTCGCGGGTGCTCGGGGCGCTGAAGGAGAAGTTGCGGAGCGCGCGCGCCAGCTCGTCGGGGTCGTCGCTCGGGTGCAGGCGCGGCCGGCGCAACAGGCCCGAAGGGCCGTACCAGGCCGTCCAGGTGCTGAGCACGGGCACGCCGCCCTTGTAAAAGAGGCCCTGTGAGCCCTCGGCGCCGGGGATGTCCCCGACGCCAGCCCCGGCGCTCATCGGCACGCCCGCCTTGAGGGCCGGATGGCCCCGGGCACTGATCAGGAGTTGGTTCTCGGCCGGCGAGGAGCAGCCGAGCAGCCCCACGCTTCCGCTCGACCACGGCTGGGCCGCGATCCAGCTCAGGGTGTCGGCACAGTCGTCGGCAACGTGGCCCAGGAGGCTGAAGTCGCCATCCGACCAGCCCGTTCCGCGCTCGTTCTGGATCACCACGGCCCAGCCGGCGCCGAACACGCGCCGGTACACGTCGTACGGCAGGTGCTGCGTGTACGGCGTGCGCTCCATGACGACGGGAACCCGGCCGGGCGCCCGGGGCCGGATCACGACGGTGGCCAGGCGCACCCCGTCGCGCATGGGGAGCATGAGGTACTCCACGAGGTACCTGTCGCCGGTGGCGCCAAGCGCCTGCACGTGGCTCTCCAGGGGTGTGGGCACGCCGGGATAGAGGTCCATCACCGTCGGCTCCGCCATCGCCGCGCACCTCCCGAGCTGCCGGGGATCGATCAGCACTTCGGCCCGCCGCCCGGATGACCCTCCTCCGCCCGGCCCGCTGGCGGCGCCTGGCCGCAAAGCAAGCGACATCCGCGAAGAGTTTGAGTACGGCCGGCGCATCCTGGCGGTGCCAGGCGCGGGGGCGCCTCCCCGGGGTCGGAACGGTACCGATCCGTGCCGCCTGCGGCCCGCCGGCGTCGGCAGCACCCCACTGCGCGGGCCGGGGCGCGGGCGGCCACCAGCCGGCTTGAGGATTCGCTCGCCGTACAGTACGGTCCAGGGGTTCGTAACTGCTCATCGTAGTACGGACGATCCAAGGCAGTTCAGGACTAGTGACATCAGAACGCCCGTTCGCTATCATGGAAGCATGGACCAGCTGATTCCGGTGGAACGTGCGGCGAAGATGCTCGGCGTGCATCCGAAGACGGTGCGCCATTGGGACGAGCAGGGCAAAATCCGTATCGTGCGTACTCCGGGCGGCAAGCGTCGGGTCCCGGAGAGCGAAATCCGCCGTCTGCGCGGGGAAGTGCCGTCTACCACGAAACAGCGGGTTCTCGCCGTCTAAGGCAGGGTCTCCTCCCACGACCAGAAGGCGCACGGCGACCTGGAACGGCAGGTGGCTCACATCCGTGCCGTCATGGAACAGAGTGCTGAGTTGGCGTTCGTGGAGACCCTCACGATCACCGACGTGGCATCCGGTCTGTCGGACAGGCGTACCGGCCTACTGCGGCTAATGGGTCTGGCCCGCGAAGACCGGGTCACCGACCTGGCTATCACCTACAAGGACCGGTTGACCCGATTCGGGTTCGGGTACTTGGAGCAGTTCTTCACCGGCTACGGCGTGCGCATCCACATCGTGGACGGCCAAGAGGACAAGAAGTCGCTTCAGCAGGAGTTGGTGGACGACCTGATCTCCATCGTCACCAGCTTCTCCGGGAAATTGTACGGCCTACGAAGCCACGGCAAGGCCCGCGAGCTGGTATCGGCAGTCAAGGGGGTGGTGTCGGATGCAGGCGAGCTTCCAGACCAAGGTAGCTGAGCAATCCCTCTACCCTGCGTTCGAGGCCATCGCGAATCTGTACGGCCAGGTCGAACGGCATCTCTACGTGGATTTATACGTGCACGGTCGGGACCTGAATCGGTGCAAATCCGAATACCTGATGCGCTTCGGCCTGACGGCGCGGCAATTCAACGCCGTCCGCATGACGCTGGGCGGGAAGGTGGAGGCGGGGCGGGAGGGCCTGTCGCTGCACGTGGCCAACTTGCGGACGGCTGTGGACGCTACGGAAAAGGCCATCGGCAAGCTCGCCAAGCAGGTGCAGTCCACGGGCAAGCGCCCCAGGCGCAAGCGCGGCAAGTTCGTTCACGACGCCGAGCCGGCGGAGGCTCGAAAGCGCGCCGCCTTGCGTCTGCACCAGAAGCGGCGCCGGCTGGAGAACTTGCGGGTGCGGCTGGCGGCGGCGGAGGACGACCGCCAAGCGGGGCGCATCCGCCTGTGCTTCGGCGGCAAGCGGCTGTTCCGCAGCCAGTTCGACCTGCAGGAGAACGGATACCGCGACCACGACGAGTGGCGCGATGACTGGCGCCGGGTTCGCTCATCCCAGTTCTTCTGTCTTGGCTCCAAGGACGAGACTGCAGGCAACCAGACGTGCACGCGCCAACCGGACGGCAGCCTGCGGCTGCGGGTACCGTCGGCTCTGGTCGATCGGTTCGGCCACTGGGTCGATGTTCCTGCGGTGCGGTTCCGCTACGGCCAGCAAGCGGTGGAAGCGGCCATGGCCGCGGGGCAGGCGGTGTCCTACCGCTTCGTCCGGCGGCAGCGCAAGGGGCGCGAGGTGTGGTACGTGCACGCCACGGTGGAGCGGGCCGCCGCCACCGTGCAGACCCATGTGCAAGCAGGCGCCGTGGGCGTGGATTTCAACCCCGCGCACGTCGACGTGGCGGAGGTGGACCGGTTCGGGAACCCGCTGCATGCACGGCGGATTCCGGTCGCCGTCCAGGGTCGGAGCACGGATCAGGTCTCCGCCGCGTTGGGCGAGGTCGTGGCCGACGTGCTGTCCCAGGCGAAGGCTGCCGGCAAGCCGGTCGTGACGGAGCGGCTCGACTTCCGCGAGAAGAAAGCCCGGCTGCGCGAGGTCTCGGATCGGCAGGCGCGGATGCTCTCCGCGTTCGCCTACCGGCGCTTCCACACCCTGCTGCGGTCCCGGGCGGGCCGGGAAGGCGTCGGGGTCATCGAAGTCAATGCCGCGTACACGTCGGTCATCGGCCGTGCGAAGTTTGGCTCCGGCTACGGTCTGCCGTCGCACGCCTGCGCGGCGGTGGCGATCGCCCGCCGGGGCCTGAGGTTTGGGGAACGGCTCCGGTCCAGGTCCGCCCTCTCGCTACCTGCAAGGAATCGCGGGAGGCACGTCTGGAGCGACTGGCGCCGTGTGGCCCAGAGGCTGCGTGCCGAGCGGGCACGCGGTCGGCGTCCCCCGGGGTCCCCGACGGGTCCTACGACCCGTTGGGGTGGTGGATCCGAGGGAGACCGCGGCAGGGGGATACCCCTATCCTCGGCGGCACCTGCGACAACGCAAGGCCCGCCGTGCGACGGTCTGGCTGCGGTCCCGGGGCGCGACCCCCCGGCGCAAAGCGTCGGCAGCGCTGTTCGGCCGGCGTCGTGAACCGAAGGTGAGCCTATGCCCACCACAGGTCATGATCTTAGGAACGGTATGACGGAGCCGCAGGG
>JAJYVM010000081.1 GCA_021792015.1 Bacillota bacterium
GTCGAGAGCGTGGCCGAGGGCGCCGGCGACGGCTACCTCGCGCCCGCGTTCTGGCTGGCCGTCGGCGGCCCGCCCGCGGCCTGGGCGTACAAGGCCGTCAACACCCTGGACTCGATCTACGGCCACAGGGACGCGCGCAACATCCGCATCGGCTGGGCCGCGGCCCGGACCGACGACCTGCTCAACCTGGTGCCGGCCCGGCTGGCGGCGCTGCTCCTGGCCGCCGCCTCCGGAGCGCCGGGCCGGGCGCTGGCCGCCGTCCGCCTGGGCGCGCGCGCCCACCCCAGCCCCAACGCCGGTTACCCGGAGGCCGCCATGGCGGGCGGGCTCGGGGTGCGCCTTGGCGGCCGCGACGCGTACGACGGAGAGGCCGTGGACCACCCCCTGCTGCACCCGGCTGGCCGCCAGCCCGCACCCGCCGACATCCGGCGCGCCGTGCGCTGCTTCGCCGTCGCCGGCCTGCTGGGCGTGGCCGCCCTCGCCGCCGTGGGGCGGCGGTGAGGGCCTCGTGGCCAGGGCCGATGCACGGCCGTCGCGAGCGGCTCCCCGCCCTCCCGGCGGTGGGCTGCCCATGAGCGGCCTCCGGGCGGCCATTCGCTTTCTGACGCGGCTGCCGGCGCCGGATCCCGGCCCGCAACCCCCGCGGCGCTATGCCCCGTGGCTGCCGCTGGCCGGTGCCCTGGCCGGCGGTGTCGCCGCGTCCGCCTCCGTCCTGGCCGCCCTGCTCTGGACCGCGCCCGTGCAGGCCGCCGCGGCCGTGCTCGCCGGGCTCTGGTCGACGGGCGGCCTGCACCTGGACGGGCTCATGGACCTGGCCGACGGCCTCGGCAGCCACCGTCCCGCCGCGGAGGCCCGCCGCATCATGCGCGACAGCCGCGTGGGCGCGATGGGCGCAATGGCCGGTGCCGCCGCCCTACTGGTGCGCTTCGCCCTGCTGCTCGCCATGCCGGGTCCCTGGCGCTGGCGGGCCCTGATCGCCGCCGCCGCCGCCTCGCGTACCGCCATGGTCTGGGGCGCCGCCCGCGGCCCGGCCGCCCCCGCCGAGGGCATGGGCCCCGCCTTCATCCAGAGCCTTGGCCGCCGGGCACCTGCCCTGGCCCTGGCCGCCGGCCTGGCCATCACGCTGCTGCTCGCGGGCGGAGCCGGCGCCGTCGCCCTGCTGGCGGCCCTCGCCGTGGCCGAGGGGCTGCGCGCCGTCGCGGTGAAGCGCCTGGACGGGCTGACGGGCGACGTCCTGGGTGCGATCGCGGAGGTGGGGGAGTGGGCGGCGCTGGCCGTGCTGGCGGCCCGCTGGCCGGCGTGAGGCACGGCGGCGACCCGCGGGCCTTTGGCGTCATGCCCGGCGCCGTGCTGGACTTCTCGGCCAACCTGAACCCGCTCGGCACCCCGCCCGCGGTGCGCGCGGCCGTGGCCCAGGCCGACCTGTCCGCCTACCCCGAGCCCTACTCCCGCACCCTGGCGCGTGCCATCGCCGCCCGCCTCGACGTGCCGCCGGAGGCCGTCGCCGTCGGCGCGGGCGCCACGGAGCTGATCCACCTGTGCGCCCGCACGATGCCGGGCCCGACCGTGGCCTTTTCTGTGCCCACCTTCTCGGAGTACCGCCCCGCCTGCGAGGCGGCCGGCCTGCGCCTGGTGGCCGTGTCCGATGACCTGGCGGCCCTGCGCGGTCCCGGCGCCTTCCTCTGCAACCCCAACAACCCCACGGCGCGCCTCTGGCCCCCCGACGCCATCGGCGAGATCCTGCCCGACTGCGGGCTCCTGGTGGTGGACGAGTCGCTGATCGACTTCGTGGACGATCCGGACGGCGCGAGCCTTGCGCGCGCGTCCGCGCGCACAAGAGGCCTCGTCGTGCTCCGCTCCCTCACGAAGTGGTATGCCATGCCGGGCCTGCGCGCGGGCTACGCCGTCGCGCATCCGGATCTCGTGCGCCTCTGGGACCGGTGCCGTGACCCCTGGAGCGTGGGCGCGGCCGCCCAGGCGGGCGCCCTGGCCGCCCTCTCGCCAGCAACGGCCGACTACGACCGCGCCACCCGCGCCTGGATCGGCCCGGCCCGCCAGGCCCTGTACGACGGGCTGCGGCGGATCCCCGGCCTTTCACCCTGGCCGCCGGCGGCCAACTTTGTCCTCGTGCATGGCCCCGTGCCGGCCGCCGCCCTGCGGCAGCGCCTGCTGCGCCGGCACGGCATCCTCATCCGCGGCCCCGAGGGCTTCGAGGGCCTGGGGGCGGACTGCTTCCGGGTCGCGGTGCGGTCGCCCGCCGAGAACGCGCGCCTGCTGGCCGCGCTCGCGGCGGAGCTGCCGTAGCGGCGCTCAGTCCCCCGCCGTGGCGCCGTGCCGGCGGGCCATCACCTCGAACCGGTGGCCGGCCGGGTCGCGGAAGTGGAACCCGCGTCCGCCCGGGTTGGTGTTGATGTGCCGACGGCCCGCGCCATGCCGAACGCCACAAGCTGCCGCGCACCGACGCTGGCGCCGCTCTTGGCGATGCCAAGGTCCGCGGCGAGGCGGTCGAGCCCGACGGGCTCGGACTGAAGGAGCAGGTAGGCGTAGATGCGACCGGTCGTGCGCGCCAGCCCCCAGCCGGTCATGTGCTGGCCCATGTCCTCGATGAAGCCCTGCGCGGCATCCATATTCAGTAGTTTCGAATATAGCCACCTTCGCGCAGAGTACAATGCCCCCTGTGGGCGCATCGCTCTGGGCGGCCGGCTCGGCACTGTCGTTCAGCGTGGAGGGCCTGCTGGCCAAGACCGCGATGGGCGCCGGCGCCTCCCTGCTCGGTGCCATCGCCGTGCGCTACGCGATTGCGGCGGCCGTGGCCTGGGCGGCTTTGGCCATCGGGCGCCAGACCGGCGGCGTGGGCCGCGCCGACGCCCTGCGCCTGGCCCTCTTCGGCGCCCTGGGCTACGGCGGCACGACCACGCTGCTGTTCCTGGCGTTTGTTCGCATCCCCACCTCGCTGGCCATCGTCCTCCTCTACGCCTACCCGGCCCTGGTCGTCCTCGGGGCGCACGCGCTGGGCCGCGAGCGGCTGACGCCGGTGATCGCCGCCGCCGCCGGCCTCGCGATCCTGGGCGTGGCCCTCGTGAGCGCGCCAAGCGGCGGGGCCGAGCTGACCGGGTCGCTCCTGGCCTTCGCCGCTGCCGCCGCCAACGCCGCCACGGTCCTCGGCACGGAGCCCGTCTTCTCCCGCTGCTCGCCGCTGGCGGGCACAGCCCGCCTGGTCCTGGGCGCCGCCATCGCCACGGGCATCGCCGCGCTGGCGGCCGGGCAGCGGCTGGCCCCGCCGCCCGCGAGCCTCCCGGCCGTGCTGGGCCTGGCGCTGGTGCCCACGCTGGCGGCGGTGCTGATGCTCAACCGCTCGCTGCAGCTCATCGGGGCCACCCGCACCGCCGTGATCGCGACGCTGGAGCCGATCTTCGCGGCCACCTGGGGGCTTTTGCTGCTGGGCGAGCACCTGCAGCCGCTGCAATGGTGGGGCGCGGCGCTGACGGTCGCCGGGGCGAGCGCGGTCAGCGTGCTGCCGCGCAGGGCCTCCGCCGAAGAGACCCCGTGACGGGCACTGGGCTCCGTTCGGGCCGCCGCCGCATGCGGATTGCGCGCGCGCGGCGTACGCCGCGCGCCCCAAATGGTTCCGCTGCGCCTAATTCGCCGCCGCTGCGGTGAACTGGCTGCTATAGAGCGAGTAGTAGAAGCCCCGGCGGTCGAGCAGCGCCTGATGGCTGCCCTGCTCGACGATGCGGCCGTGGTCCATGACGACGATCGTGCCCGCCTCCCGGATGGTGGAGAGGCGGTGCGCGATGACGAAGCTCGTGCGGCCGCGGCGCAGCCTGGCCATGGCCTCCTGGATGAGCACCTCGGTGCGCGTGTCCACGTTGCTTGTCGCCTCGTCGAGGATGAGGATGCTGGGCTCGGCGAGGAAGGCGCGCGCGATGGTGATCAGCTGCTTCTGCCCGGATGAGATGTTGGAGGCATCCTGGTCGAGGCGCGTGTCGTAGCCGTCCGGCAGCGCCCGCACGAACTCGTCCACGTATGCGGCTGTCGCCGCGGCCACGACCTCCGCGGTGCTGGCCTCCGGCCTGGCATAGGCGATGTTTTCGCGGATGGTGCCGGCGAAGAGCCAGGTGTCCTGGAGCACCATCCCGAAGGCCCCCCGCACCTGCTCGCGGGTGAGGTCGCGGTAGTCGACGCCGTCCAGGAGAATTCGGCCGCTGTCAATCTCGTAGAAGCGGACCAGCAAGTTGACGAGGGTGGTCTTGCCGGCCCCGGTCGGGCCGACGATGGCCACGGTCTCGCCGGGGGCGACGTCCAGGTTGAAGTCCTCGATCAGGGGCTCGTCGGGCGCGTAGCGGAAGCAGACGTGCTCCAGCTTCACCGAGCCGGCCGCTCCGCGCGGGCGCACGACGGCTGCGCCCCCGACGGCGGTGTCGGGTACCTCCTCGACGGCGTCCAGAAACTCGAACACCCGCTCCGCGGACGCCATGCCGGACTGCAGCATGTTCATCTGGCTCGCGATTTGGCTGATCGGGGTCGTGAACTGCCGGGCGTACTGGATGAACGCGGTGACGGCGCCCAGGGACAGCAGCCCGGAGGCGACGCGGTAGCCGCCCAGGACCGCGATCGCGACGTAGTTCAGGTTCGAGATGAACTGCATGGACGGCTGGATGATGCCCGACAGGAACTGCGCCCGGAAGCTGGCGTCGTAGAGGCTCCTGTTCTGGCGGCGGAACTCGGCGATGCTCGCCTGCCGCCGCCCGAAGACCAGCACCAGGGCGTGGCCGGTGTGGGTCTCCTCCACCAGTCCGTTCAGATCGCCGGTCCGGTCCCACTGGGCGCCGAACTGGACCTGCGAGCGGCTGGCGATGAGCAGCGTCACCGCGAACGCCAGGGGGATCGTGGCTGTGGAGACCGCCGCGAGCATCGGCGAGATGAAGAACATCACCCCGAGCACCGCGCAGATCGTCAGGATCGAGGTCACGAACTGGCTGAGGCCCTGCTGCACCGTCGTCGTCAGGTTGTCGATGTCGTTGGTGACCCGGCTCAGGATGTCGCCGTGGGGATGGCTGTCGAAGTAGCGGAGCGGCAGCCGCGCGAGCTTTTCCTCCACCTCCCGGCGGAGGGTGAACATGGCCCGCTGGGCGACGCCGGCCAGCAGATAGCCCTGGGCGTAGTTGAGGGCCGCTCCCGCGACATAGACCGCGAGGGCGAGCGCGAGCTCCGTGCCGAGGGCGTGGATGTCCACGCCCTTTCCGGGCGTGAATCTCATGCCTGTGATCATGCTGGCGATCTGGCCCTGCCCGTGGGCCCGCAGGGCCGCGATCGCCTGCGCCCTGCTGATCCCGGCCGGCAGCAGCTTGCCGATGATGCCGCTGAAGAGGGTGTTCGTCGCGTTGCCGAGGATGTCCGGCCCGCTCACCATGAACCCGACCGAGGCGGCGCCCAGGACGAGGGCGATGACGATGCGGAGCTGGTCGGGGCCGAGCCGGTGAAGCAGACGGCGCAGGGTGCCCCAGAAGTCCCGGCTCCGGCCCGGCCGCATCCCGCCGCCGTGCATCCCGCCCCCCCGCATCCCCCCGCCGTGGCCCGCGATCATGCCGCGGCCTCCTCGCCGAGCTGCGAGATGACGATCTCGCGGTAGAGGGCGCAGGTCGCGACCAGCTCCTGGTGGGTCCCGATGCCCACGACGCGTCCGTGGTCCATGACGACGATCCGCTCGGCGTGCATGATCGTGCTCACCCGCTGCGCGACGATCAGCACCGCCGCGTTGCGGGTCTGCTCCCGCAGGGCGCTCCGCAGGCGGGCGTCGGTCGCGGCGTCCAGGGCGGAGAAGCAGTCGTCGAACAGGTAGATGGGGGGCCGCCTCACGAGGGCGCGGGCGATCGCGAGGCGCTGGCGCTGACCCCCGGAGACGTTGGTTCCGCCCTGGTCGATTGGCGCGTCGAGCCCTCCCGGCATCGCCGAGACGAAATCGCGCGCCTGCGCGACCTCAAGCGCCTGCCAGAGCTGGGCGTCGGTGGCCTCGGCGTTGCCGAGGCGGAGATTGCTCGCGACGGTCCCGCTGAACAGGTACGCGGCCTGGGGGACGAGCCCGAGGACGCCCCAGAGCGCCTCGAGGCTCTGCAGCCGCACGTCGACCCCGTTCACACGCACGGCGCCTCCGGTGACGTCGAAGAGGCGCGGGATCAGGTTGAGGAGCGTCGTCTTGCCGCTGCCCGTTCCGCCGATGATCGCGGTCGTCTCCCCCGGCTGGAGCGTGAAGGAGATGTGCTCGAGGACAGGCCGCTCGCTGCCGGGGTAGCCGAAGCTCACGTCGTCGAGCTCGACGATGCCCGTGGTCGCGGACGGCAGGGCCGGCGCCACGGGGTCGACGATGGACGGCTCGGTGGCGAGCACCTCCTCGATCCGCTCGGCGCTCGCCATGGCGCGCGGCATCAGGATCGCCACCATCACGGCCATCATCACGGACATCAGGATCTGAAGGATGTAGGTCAGAAAGGCCGTGAGGTTGCCGATCGGCATGGAGCCCTGGCTCACCAGGCGCCCGCCGAACCAGACGACCGCCACGCTCGAGAGGTTGAGGATCGCCTGGATTGCAGGCAGGGTGAGCGCAAAGACCCGGTTGACGGACAGGGCGGTCGCGGTGAGGTCGGCATTCGCCTCGCGGAAGCGCTCCGCCTCCGGCGCGTTGCGCACGAAGGCCCGGATCACGCGCACGCCGGTGATCTGCTCGCGCAGCACGAGGTTGATGCGGTCGATCTTGGTCTGCATGGTGCGGAACTTCGGCACGACCGTGGCCAGCACGAAACCGACGAAGATGGCCATCACGGGCACCGCGACGGCGAGCAGCCAGGAGAGCGCGGCGCCTTCCCGGATGGCGAGGATCACGCCGCCGACGCTCATGATCGGCGCGATCACCATGATCGTCAGGGCCATCTGCAGGAACACCTGGATCTGCTGGACATCGTTCGTGTTGCGCGTGATCAGCGAGGGCGTGCCAAAGCGGTCGAGTTCGCGCGCCGAGAAGATCTCGACCCGCGTGAACACCGCGTCGCGGATGTCCGCGCCGACGCCCATCGAGATCTGCGAGGCGAAGTAGACGGCGACGATCGACACCAGGCCCAGCACGAGGGTGATGGCGAGCATCAGCTCGCCGGTGTGGAGGATGTAGGGCAGGTTTCCGGCGACGACGCCGTTGTTGATGATGTCGGCGGTGAGGTTGGGCAGGTAGAGGTTGCCGAGGGTCTGGACCACCAGGAATGCGACCACGACCGCGATATGCCGGGTGTAGGGCCTGAGGTGGCGGCGCAGCAGCCGGGTCAGCACGGCCGCCACCGTGTCGCCGGTTCCCCGCGGCGGGGCCGGAGGGTGCGATGCGCGGCCGGCGTCGCTGCGGGCCGGTGGGCCAAGCGATCACGCCGGGGGGCCAGAGCCGCGATCCGCACGTCGACACCCCTCCCTGCGATCATCAACCGATGGGGTGTCGCCGCGCAGGCCTGTTGGAACCGTGTCCGGGGGCCGAACGGGTCCGGAACGCCCGTTCGATGTGATACGATGGCGCCATGGACCTCTGGGCCATGGCCGACCTCCGCACCCCTGGGCGCCTGCGGGTTGCGGCCAGCCTGCGCATGGCCGGGCGCATCTCCGCCGGCACTGCCGAGATCGGGGAGCTTGCCGCCGCGGCCGGCTGCGACCGCGAGGCGACCGCCATCCTGCGGCGCTGCGCCGAGACGGGAGGGCGGGTCTTCCCCATCGGGGCGGTCGAGCACCGCGACCTCACCGTCGAGATGCCGCTGGTCGGCCGGCGCCACCGGCCTCGCCGCTCATCCCATCCGGGCGCGGCTTCGGCCCAGCTTCGCTTCGCTCGTGTCATCCGGACCCTCGCGGCCCTGACGGCGCTGGTCGAGGGCGCGGGCCTCACGGTTGGTGCCGTCCGCGGCCAAACCCTCGAGTGCCGCCCCGGCTGACGCCGATGGCCGAGCGCACGGTGCTCCACGTGGACGCCAACGCCTTCTTCGCCGCGGTCCACCAGGCGGAGGATCCGTCGCTGCGCGGGCGTCCGGTCCTGGTGGCCGGCGACCCCAGCCGTCGCCACGGCATCGTGCTGACCGCGTCCTATGAAGCGCGCGCGTATGGCGCGCGCACCGCCATGCGGCTCGGCGAGGCCCTCCGGCTCTGCCCCCAGGCGGTTGTCGTGCGCCCCGACCATGGCCTCTACGTCGCCTACAGCGCACGGCTGCGCGACATCCTCTACGCCGTGTCCCCGGATGTCGAGGCCTTCAGCATCGATGAGGCCTGGTGCGAGGTCACCGGCGTGCTGCACCTCTGGGGCGGCGACCCGCTCGTGCTGGCCCGCCACATCAAGGGCCGCGCCCGCGGCGAGCTCGGCCTCACCGTGTCCGTCGGCATCAGCGACAGCAAGCTCCTCAGCAAGATGGCCTCGGAGTTGCAGAAACCCGACGGGCTGACCTGGCTGCGGCGCGAGGATGTGCCGGCGCGGCTCTGGGGGCGGCCGGCCGGCGAGCTGTTCGGGGTGGGGCCGCGCACGGCCGCCAAGCTGGCCGAGTTCGGCATCCACACCATCGGCGATCTGGCCGCCTACCCGCCCGAGGTGCTGGCGCGCCGCTTCGGGCGCATGGGCACGGCCATGCACGAGCACGCGAGCGGCCGCGACGATGCGCCCGTGGCGCCGCTGAGCATGGCGGACACGAAGTCCGTCGGCCACGAGACCACGCTGTCGCGCGACCTGACCTCGCGGCAGGACCTGGAGCCGATCCTGCTGGCCCTGGCGGTGCAGGTGGCGGCGCGCCTGCGGGCGGCCGGGGTGCGGGCGCGCACCGTCCACCTCAAGCTGCGCGACGCGGAGTTCAAGGTGTACACGCGGAGCCGCACGCTGCCGGCGGCGACCGACCTCGACGCGGAGATCTACGGGGCGGCGCGCGAGCTCTACCTCGGCCGCTGGCAGGCGGGGCGGGCCGTACGGCTGGTCGGCATTTCCTGCTCGGGCCTGGAGGCGGGGGCCCAGCCCAGCCTGCTGCCGGAGCCGTCAGCCGACCGGCGGCGCCTCGACGCCGTGCTGGACCGGGTGCGCGACCGCTTCGGCGAGCGTGCCATCCTGCCGGCGCGGGTGCTGACCGACCGCCGCGACGGGCTGTCGCTGTTCAGCGCCCGCGAGGGCGGCGGGCGCGGCACCTCCTTCGACAAGGAGCCGCTGCGCCGGCAGGGCGACCGCTGGCAGCGCGGCACGGGGGATGAGCCCGGCGGCCAGAAGGGCGGGCCGCCCGGGGACCGCCGCCGATGAGCCGCGTGCTAAACTACCATTTGTGAAGCAAGAACTATCACAGGCGGTAGGAAGCCATGGCGGCTGACCTCGGGACGTTCCCGCTCGGCGGACCGGTGCCCGCCGGTGACGTGGTCGACCGCGCGGACTTCCTGGACCGCCTCTGCTGGGAGCTTGGGCAGGGCCACGCCGTGCTGCTGGCGGCGCCCCGCCGCACCGGGAAGTCGTCGGCGGCGCTGGCGGCGCTGCGCCGGCTGGCCGTCACCGGTACGCGGACGGCCGCCGTCGACCTCTTCGCCCTGGCCTCGGTGCGGGACCTGGCGCTGCAGATCGCGGACGCCGCCGTGACGGCGGCGGGCGGTGGCGTGCGCGTGGACGCGGCGCGGGCGGGCGAGCGGCTGGCGCGCGCCCTGGCCATCGACCACGTGCGGGTCGCGCTGGCGGGGCTCGAGGTCGAGATCTTCCGCGATCCGGCGCGCGCCGACCCCTTCGAGCTCCTCGACCGGGCGCTGCGCATGCCGGAGGCGCTGGCCGAGCGCGGCGGCACCCGCTTTGTGCTGCTGCTCGACGAGTTCCAGGAAGCGCGCCGCCTCGGCGGCGATGACCTCCTGCGGCGCCTGCGCGCAACCATGCAGACCCAGCGCCTCACCACCTACCTCTTCTGCGGCAGCCAGGCGGGCGTCATGCGCGCGTTGTTCGGCCAGTCGCGCCAAGCCTTCTACCGCTTTGCCCACCCGCTGGAGCTGCCGCCGATCCCGGATGGTGCGTGGCGCGATTACATCGCGGCCAAGCTCGGCGACCTCGGCCGGGGCGCGACGGACGCGGCGATGGCCGTCGTCCTGGAGGCGACGGGCGCGCACCCCTACGACACCATGGCCGTGGCCAGCCGCGCCCTCTACCTGGTGGAACGGTTCGGCCGGCAGCAGGTGGACGCCGACCTGGCCCGGGAGGCCGTCGCGGCCGTGGAGCGGGAGCTGGCCGTGGTCCTGGAGGCCGAGCTCAGCGCCATGCCGCCCCGGGCCCGCGAGATCCTCACGCACATCGCCACCGCGTCGCCCGTCTACGCGGAGAGCCGCGCCCCGGCGACGCTGGCGCGCGTGCTCCACGGCCTGATCGCCGACGGCGTGATCACGCGCCGGGGGCGCGGGCGGTACGCCATCGGCGAGCGCATGCTGGCGCGGTACCTGGCCGCCCGGGGCTGACATAACCGACGTCATCGCGGCCGCAGACCCACATGCCCCTCACAGTGGCCGCCGGGCCAGGCTCAGCGTCTGTCCGGTCGGACCGCCCGCCGGCCGGGTGGCCAGCCACAGAACGGCCTCGGCGACCTCCTCCGGCGCCTTCACGCGCTCGCTCTCGGCATAGGGCGGCGGCCCACCGACGCGCATCGTGTCGCGCGTGGCGTCGGTGGCCACCGGCCCCGGCACGATCTCGTTGACCTCGATGCCCAGCGGCCACACCTCCTCGGCCAGGCAGCGCGTGAGCATCCACACGCCGGCCTTGGCGGCCGCGTAGGCCGAGTTGCCCGGCCGCGGCCCGTGGCCCAGCCCTGAGCCGACGTTGATGATCCGGCTGGGCGCCGACCGCCGCAGCAGCGGCAGGGCGGCGCGCGTGACGAGGTAGGTGCCGCGCAGGTTCACCTCGACCGTCCGCCACCACGCCTCCGGGGCGCTCTCCATCAGTGCCCCGCGCGCGACCGACCCGCCGGCGTTGTTCACCAGCACGTCCAGGCGGCCGAAGCGGGCGTCCACGGCCGCCAGCAGCGCCTCGACGGCCGCGCCGTCGGCGACATCGCATGCCAGCGCCAGCGCCGGCGCCCCCAGCGCGTCCAGCTCGCCGGCCACGGCGTCCACCTGCGCCTGCGTCCGCGCGCAGATCGCGACCGAGGCGCCCGCGCGCCCCATCGCCAACGCGACCGCTCGCCCGATGCCGCGACCCCCGCCCGTCACCAGCGCCACCCGGTCCCGCATGGCCCCACCCCCGTCCAGCATAGCGGTCACCCCTTGCCCCGCGGCTCAACGATCGCATATTCTGGGGCTAACGATCGTTCGCTAAGTCCGTCGGGGGGAATGCGGCGACGTCGCGGCGCGAGCAGATCCTGACGGCCGCGGGCGCGCTCTTCGCGGAGAGCGGCTACCACGCCACCTCCGTCCGCGACATCGCTGGCCGTGTGGGCGTGCAGGCGGCGAGCCTGTACGCGCACGTGCAGAGCAAGGAGGAACTGCTCTACCTGATCGTGGACCGCATCGCCGATGAATTCGTGACGGCGATCGTTCCGATCGCCGCCGACCGCGGCCGCCCAGCGGCGGAGCGGCTCAGGGCGGCGCTGCACGCCCACCTGGGCGTCGTGGCCAGAAACCTCGCGACGGCGACGGTGTACTTCCACGACTGGCGGTCCTGCGACCCGGCCCGTCGCGACGCCATCCTGCACAAGCGCGACACGTACGAGGCGGCGTGGCGGTCGATCATCGCCGACGGCGTGGCCTCCGGGGAGCTCGGGCCCTGCGAGCCGCGCGCCGCCGCCCGGGCGTGGCTGTCG
>JAJYVM010000082.1 GCA_021792015.1 Bacillota bacterium
CGTATCCGTTCTGCAGCGTGCGATCGAGCGTCGTGTTGCGCAGGCCGGCCAGGTAGCCGAAGATCGCCATGCGGTTGTGGGTCTCCCGCGTGGGCGGCGCCGGCGGCGGGGTCATGTAGCGCTCGACGACCACGCCCATGCGGCCGTCCATGACCTCGGCGAAGCGCTTGAGGATCTCGACGCTGCCGTCGCCGAGGTCGCCGTTGACCAGGAAGTAGGCGTCCAGCTCGACGCCCTCGGGCAGCTCCAGGTCGGCCACCCGCTCCAGGTAGGCCGGCAGGATCCAGGCGCGGTCGCGCACCGGCGCCGCCAGCAGAATTCGCGTGCTCACGCCGGCACCCCCTCCCACGTGGCCGCCGCCGTCCGCCAGCTGTCCGACCAGCGCCGGCTGAGCGCCGTCTGGCGTGCGGCATCGATGGCGGCCGGCTCGATGCTTCCGGCGAGCGCCGGACCGAGCGCCGCCAGGTCGGTCACGATCGGACGGCCCACGGCCCGGTAGTTCCACAGCTTGATGGGATCCGCCGCCCGCGCCACCTCGCTGTCCGCCCGGTAGGGGGCGATCAGCGCGTCGCAGCTGTGGGCGAACGCCGGCAGCTGCGGGTAGAAGTGCTCGCCCACGCAGTGGAGGTTCTGGATACCCTCGGCCTCCCGGAAGCTGGCGGTCTCCACGGGCCCAACCAGGAGGAAGTGGGTCTCCGGCATCTCCCGCGCCGCCCGGCAGAGCGCCGGCACGTCGATCCAGTCCGCCACGCGGCCGATGTAGGCCACGCGCGGGTGGGGCAGGACGGCCGCCGCGACCGGCTCCGTGCCCGGATTCGCCCAGTGGGCGAAGTCGCAGGCGTTCGGCACAAGCAGGGCGTCGGGCCGCTCCACCGCCACCCGGTCCACCAGCGCCTCCGACGCGCACCAGACCTCATCGGCCAGGCGCAGGGCCGGCCCCGCCGCGTCGCCGAGGTCGTCCATCAGGTCGAAGACCAGCCGCTCCCGCTCCATGCCCTGGATCAGGGGCAGCTGGCTGGGATCGGTGAAGTAGATGACCGGCCGCGGCAGCTTGGTCCGCAGCAGCATCTCGAAGTTGTGACAGACGTACACCCGCTCGGCGACCGTCTCCATCGCGCGGTCCGCCCGCTTGGTCGCGTTGCAGAAGATGACGACGTGGCCGGCGCGCGCCGCCTCCCAGAGGAGGTGGTGGGGCCGCTGCACCATGCGGTGCCAGTCAAAGCTCGGCGGGTACACGATCAGCGCCAGGTTGGCTCCTCCTCAGCGAGTCCTTCATGGGAGTTATCGGGCGAGAGGGCGGGGTATTGAACCGGTCCTGCCCCCTGCCCGTCGCGGCGCGGTTTTTCGCCGAAGAGGGAACCCCGGGGCGGGGCAGCCTCCCGGCCGAGCCGGGCGTGGCGTCCGCTAGCGCGGAGCGGTGACGAGCCACACGGCCAGCAGGAGGGCGATCAGGCCGGTCGGCAGCACGAGGTGGGGGGGCAGCAGGGCCCCGCAGGCGACCCCGAGGGCCCCGACCAGCAGCCAATCGCGGCGCCAGGCCGGCGCCGCGGCCGAGTCCGGCGCGGCCTCCGCCGAACGCGTGGGCAGGCTCCGCCGCTGGGCGGTCTCCAGCTTATAGAGGCAGTACATCAGGCGGTCGACCTCGCGCGCCGGCGCCGCCGGCCAGGCCAGGGCCAGCTCGCAGCGCTCGGCCGACTCCACGCGGCGCACGAGGGCGACGGGGAAGGTGAACGCCTCGCCCAGGAGCTCGAACTCCACGCTGCCGGTGGCGCCGATGGCGGGCGTCTCGCTGCTGCCCCGGGCGAGAAAGAGCAGCCCGCCGCCGCCGATGTCGCCCGCCTGGCCCTTGAGCGGCGCCGCGTCCTCGGCGCCCATGCGGAGGACGCAGGGCGTCAGCGCCGTCTCCAGTCGGAAGTGCCGCCGCCGCGAGGCCTGGGTGGCGCCCGTCTGCAGGTGGGACCCTCCCACCCGCCTTATCGGGCCCCGCAGCGCGGATTTGGTGGGCGCCCCACATGGGGCGCCCTCACTAATGCAGCTTCGGGCCGGGTTTCACCGCGCTTGGCTTTTGCTTGAGGAACTTCTTCGGCAGCATCTGCCGCTGGTTGATCAGGAGGGCCGCCATGCACAGGACCCCCGTGGCCAGGGCGGCGGAGCCGAAGAACATGGCGCCCGGTCCCAGCGGGACCGCCTTGCTGAAGGCCGGCGGGCCGAGTGCCGCGCCGAAAAAGCGTGCCGTGCCGTACAGCGAGGTGACCATGCCGCGCTCCGAGGCCGCCGTGGCGCTCGTGATCATGGTGTTGAGGGAGGGCAGGACAAGGCCGTTGCCGAGGCCCATGCCGGCGATGGCCGCCGTGAACGGGACGATGTTGCGATGCACGAAGAACATGACGATGAAGGCGGCGACGATCAGCCCGAGCCCGAGGACGACGGTCACCTTGGCCAGCCGGGCGAGGCGCTTGACGAGGACGGTGCCGGAGATGTAGCTCGTGGCGGCCATCACGGCCACGGGGATGGCGATGACCAGGCCCTTGCTGACGCCCGCGATCGAGTAGGGCGGGGCCTCGATCACATCGGCGAAGAAGCTCAGCACGCCGAAGAGGAAGAAGATCGGCAGGGCACCGGTCAGGAACGAGGCGATCAGCGTCCTGGCCTTCTTGCGGAAGACCTTGCCGAGGTCGCCCATGTAGTCGTGCATGCTCCGTTTGCGCGTCTCCGCGGGCAGGTCCGGCTCGTGCACCAGACGCCAGACGAGGACGGCGGACGCCCAGGCGATCACCGGGTAGAGGTAGAAGGGCGCGAACCAGATGATGATGCCGAGCGCGGCGCCCAGGATGGGGCTCACGACCTTGCCGACGCCGTTGCTGGCCTCCAGCAGCCCGAGGGCGCGGCTGCGCTCGTTGCTCTGGAAGATGTCGCCCGTCAGCGCCATGGCGACCTGGTAGGTGCCGCCGGCGCCGATGCCCTGGACCACGCGCCCGGCCAGGATCCAGGCGTAGGGCGCCCGCGGCAGCCAGAGGGGGGCCAGGCCGGCCAGCAGGCCGCCGGCGCCGAAGATCACAAGCGAGGGGATGATCACCGCCTTGCGGCCGATCTTGTCCGAGAGGTAGCCGCCGATGGGGATGATCAGACCGGCGGCCACGGAGAAGACGGTGATCAGCAGGCCGACCTGCAGCAGGCTCACATGGAGCCGGCGCTGCATGTCCGGAAGTATGGGGATGATCATCGAGTTCGAGAGGACCATCACGAAGGGGACGGATGCCAGCGCGGCGAACGGGATTCTCACTTCCGCCTTCACGCGTGGGCCACCTCCTCCGCGACGCACGCTAGCATGGCCGTGGGCTCCGGCGGTCATGCGACGGCAGGTGGCCGCGGAGCGGCGCGGGTGGCGCGCAGGCGGGCGCGGGGCGGCGGAGGGCGGACGCGGGCGGCGGCCCTCCGCCGGCCGCGACGGACGGGCGGGCCGTGCACGGTCATGCGGCGTCGGGGCCGGCCCCATGCGGCGTTGGCTGCGGGCAGCGGGCCCGCGGGTGGGCGAACGTGCGCTGCGCGGGTGTGGACGGGGGCGGGCAGGACCGGGTGTCTTCGACCCGGCGAAGCGGGGGATCGTGAGCGTTGACCGACGGGAAGGCCCCGCGCCGGCCCGGGCGCCTTGAGGCGGTCGCGGAGCCGAGGCTGCGGATGGCGCCACCGGATCCGGAGCCGGGGCTGGCGCGCATCCGGCGCGGCTGGCTGGCCGCGGGCGCCCTGCTGGTGGCGCTGGCGTACGCGGCGCTGCATACGTCCGCGTTCATGGTCCGGCGGCTCGATGTCACGGGCCTCATGCAGCTCAGCCGCAGCCAGGTGGCCGCCGCCGCCGGCATCCTGCCGGGCACCTACCTTTGGCAGGTGCGTCCGTGGACGGTGGCGCGGCGCCTGCAGGCGATGCCCCTGCTGCGCTCCGTGCACGTGCGGCTGCTCTGGCCGAACGCCATCGCCATCGCCGTCAGCGAGCGGCAGCCGGTGGTGCTGCTCGACGTCGGCGAGTCCGCCGACCTGGAGGTCGACGCCAACGAGCGGGTGATCGGCCTGGCCGCGCCTCCCGGGCAGGCGGCCACGGGCGCGCTGCTGCCGACCCCGCACGTGCCGGTGGTCCATGGCCTCACCGCCGCGGCCGGCGCGCGGCCGGGGCAGGTGCTGACGGACCCGGCCCTCCGGGATGCCATCGAGGTGGCGCAGGGTCTCGGGGTGCAGGGCCAGGCCCTGCTCGGCAGCCTCAGCGTGGACGCCAACGGCAACGTGACGGCGCAGCTCGCCTCCGGTCTGCAGGTCCGCTTCGGGCACGGCAGCCAGGCCCGCCAGAAGACGCAGATCCTGCTCGGACTGCTGCACGTGATCGCCGCCCGCAACCTGCGGGTCGACGAGATCGACGTCAGCTCCACGACAGCGCCCAGCGTGCACGTCATGACGGCACCGCCGCCGCACACCACCGTGGTCCAGGCGGCCGTCCCGCCGGGTACGACACCGCCCGCCCCGGCCGTGAAGGGCGGCGCTTACGCGCCCGCGGCGAAGGCGACCTCGACGCCAACCGCAAAACCCACGGGCAAGACCACCGCCACGACCAGCCCACCGTCATAAACGCCAGTCAAGGCGCGAAGAGTGGCTATGACCGGCTGCAGCCGGGCGGCCCCGCCGTGGGTGCGGGGAGGGCCTGGCGGGGGTGCGCGGCGTTGCCGGTCAACTCAGGTGCGACCGCGCGGCGACCGTGAGGCGCCTCTGATGTGGGGCGGGCCGGCTTGGTCGCCCCGCCGGGTTGCCGCGTGCGTGCCGGCGCCGGCGAGGGGACGCACGGCTGCGCCCCGTCGGGGGTGGAGCGCCACATGCGTTGGGCCGGCGGCCGGTCGGGCCGGTTCGTCACCCCGGCGTCGCGGCGGCTGCGCCGGCTGTCCGCATGGTGATGCCGGCCACGACGCCTCCGCGAGGGACGGGTGGCGTGTGCCTATGCCGTAACCACCACAGTGCTGTCGCCGTGAGCCGTGGCGCGCCGCGCATGTCGTTGCTGTATTCTGTCGCGCGTGCGGGCGGAGGAGAATGCCCCAGGGGTCGTGAATCCCCTAGCCCCGGGCGTGCCGGCGCCTCCGCGACAGGGGGCGTGCCGGCCGCGGCGGCGTGGGTGCGTGGTCTCGACGGCCGGATCCGAACCACCGCACCCCTGCCGGCGAAGGCGCGCGGGGCGTCCGGTCTCCATGCCTGCGGGGGTGCGCGTATGGCGGAGCGTCAGGCAATGTTCGCCGTCGACCTCGGTACCAGCAAGGTGCTGGCTGCGGCCGCGGAGATGGGGTCCGGCGGGGAGATCCACGTGACGGGCGTGGGCGTCGCGGACTCGGCTGGCGTGCGCCGCGGCGTGGTCGTGGACCTGGCGGCGGCGGCCGCCGCCGTGGCGGCGGCCGTCGAGCGGGCGCAGCGCATGGCGGGCCGCCCCTTCGGCAGTGTGGTCCTCGGCGTCTCGGGAGGATCCGTGGCCAGCAGCAACGAGCGCGTCGGTGTTGACGTCGCCGACCCCGAAGAGGTGACCGGGCAGGACATGGCGGCTGCCCTGGCGGCGGCGCGCGACCTGCCCCTGGGGGAGTCCCGGACGCTGCTGCACGCCGTCCCCCGCCACTTCATCCTCGATGGCGTGGACGGCATCCGCCAGCCGGCGGGGCTCGCAGGCGCGCGCCTGGAGCTGCAGACGCACGTGGTGACGGCGCCGGCGGGCGTCCTGCGCAACGCCGTCCGCACCGTGGAGCGGGCGGGATTGACGGTATCCGAGGTGACGCTCAACGGGCTTGCGGCCGCCGAGGCCGTGACCACGCCCGAGGAGCGGGAGCGCGGCGTGATGGTGTGCGATCTCGGCGCCGGCTGCACCGACCTTGTGATCCTGACGGACGGAACGCCCGTGTTCACCGCGGTGGTTCCGGTTGGCGGGGATCTGATCCGCAACGACATCGCGGCCGGGCTGCACATGAGCCTGGAGCGGGCGGAGTCGCTGAAGGTGGAGCAGGGGTGCTGTGAGCCGGCTCTGGCGGAGCCGGGACGGATGGTAACGCTGGATAAGGACCGCAGCGTCGCCGAAGCCGAGCTGGTGGAGATCGTGGCGGCCCGGGCGGACGAGATCCTGACCCAGGTGGCCGACACCCTGCGGCGCTCCGGCGCCGCCCGCGACCTCGGCGGCGGCGTCGTGCTGACGGGCGGCGCCTCGCGCCTGCGCGGCCTGCCGGCCCTTGGCATGCGCGTGCTGGAGATGCCCGTGCGCACGGCGATCGCCCGCGGCTGTGCCGACGTCGATGACCTGCTGGGCGCGCCGGGCTGTGCGGCCGCCGTCGGCCTGCTGCAGCTGGCTGCCGCCGGGCTGCAGCCGGCGGTCCAGGAGGCTGCGGCCGCGGTGCCCCGGCGCCGGCGCGGGCTCATGGACTGGCTGCAGCGGCGCCGCTGAGGCCGGCCGGGGACGGCGGCGATGGCTCCGGCGGACCGGCGCACCCGACCGGTACGCCGTACGGCCCAGCGGAATAGAGGGTGGACCCAGTCAGGCCCCGAATCAGCGGGGTGGGTTTGCGGGAGGGTCCGGGCGGGCGCGTTCCCGGGGGGAGGGGCGGCTGTGCTGGAGTTCGATCTCGACGAGAACCGCTTCGCCGTAATCAAGGTCGTCGGGGTGGGCGGGGGCGGCAACAACGCGGTCGACCGAATGATCAAGGCCGGCCTGAAGGGCGTCGAGTTCGTGACGATCAACACGGACGCGCAGACCCTCGCCATGTCGGAGGCCAACGCCAAGATCCAGATCGGCGTGCAGCTGACGAAGGGCCTGGGGGCCGGCGCCAACCCCGAGATCGGCAGCAAGGCCGCCGAGGAGAGCCGCGATGAGATCAAGGAGGCGCTGAAGGGCGCCGACATGGTCTTCGTCACGGCCGGGATGGGTGGCGGCACCGGCACCGGCGCCTCGCCCGTGATCGCCGAGATCAGCAAGGAGTGCGGCGCCCTGACGGTCGGCGTCGTCACGAAGCCCTTCACCTTCGAGGGCCGCCGCCGAATGGGCCAGGCGGAGAAGGGCATCAGCAACCTGCGCTCGCGCGTCGACACCCTGATCACCATCCCCAACGACCGCCTGCTGCAGGTCGTGGAGAAGCGCACCTCGATCGTGGATGCCTTCCGGATGGCCGACGACGTGCTGCGCCAGGGCGTCCAGGGCATCAGCGACCTGATCGCGGTCCCCGGCCTCATCAACCTGGACTTCGCCGACGTGAAGACCATCATGACGGAGACGGGCTCGGCCCTGATGGGCATCGGGGTGAGCAAGGGCGAGAACCGCGCCGCCGAGGCCGCCCGCGCCGCCATCAGCAGCCCGCTGCTCGAGACCTCCATCGAGGGCGCCCGCGGCGTGCTGCTGAACATCACGGGCGATGCCAACCTCGGGCTGTTCGAGGTCAACGAGGCCGCCGAGATCATCACCGCCGCGGCCGATCCCGAGGCGATGATCATCTTCGGGGCCGTGATCGACGAGCGCCTGCAGGGCGAGATCCGGGTGACGGTGATCGCAACGGGCTTCGACAACCGCCCAGGCCGGGTGGAGCCGATCGAGGACCTCGACATCAAGCCGTTCGCCTCGGACGAACTGGAGATCCCGGCGTTTCTACGCCGCCGTCAGGGCCTGGGCGGCGGCGAGCGCCCAAGCCCGGCGCCGAGCCCCGCGGCGGACCGTCCCTCCCCGGAGCGCCGCGAGCGGGGCCGGTAGCGGGGGGATTGTGCCGGCGGCGCGTACGCGCCGCCGGCATGCCCGGTTCCGGAGCGCGCGCCATCGCTTGGGGCAGCGTACCGTGGGGCCCGGTGACCTTCCGAGCACCTTTCACACAACCACACAAGCGGCCGGCCACCACGGTCGGCCGTTTGCGCCCGGCCCGGTGCCCGCCCGACCGCGCTGTCGGGGCTTGCGGCCGTCCCGGGCCGCGAGGTGACACGTTTCCCAGGATCGCCGCCGTTATACTGGGCCCGCCCCGGACATAGCCTCCCGGCGGAAGGGCACGGGGAGCAGTCGTCCGCGGGGCGGGGGGCGCCGCGTGATCATCTACCTGGACCTGCTGTTTGCACTCAACGTCCTGGCGGACTACGTGCTCCTTTACGTCGCCGGCCGGCTGGCCGGCGCCCGGGTCCGCCACCTGCGCCTCGGCGCCGCCGCGCTCTGGGGTGGCCTCTATGCCTGCGCGCAGCCGTTCGGGCTCACCCCCTGGGCTTACTCCCCTCCCGGCGTGGTCGGCGCCGCCGTCGCGGCGCTTGCCATCGCGTACGCGCCCGTGCCGTGGCGGCAGGCGCTGCGCCTGGTGGCCGCCTTTCTCGGCGCCGCCGTGGCCCTGGCCGGTGCCGTGTTCGCCCTGATGTTCGCCCGCGCGGCAGGGAGCATGTCCGGCCTGCCGTGGTGGATGCTCGTGCTTCCCCTGCTGGCCGCCGGGCTCGCCGCCCGCCACCACGGCAGCCGGGCGCTGCAGCGCTGGCGCGCCGCCCCCGAGGCCATGGTGCCGGTGGCCGTGGCGGTCGGGGGCCAGGAGGTCTCGGTCACGGCCCTGGTCGATACGGGCAACCGCCTGCGCGACCCGCTGGGGCAGGACCCGGTCCTGGTGATCGAGGCGCGTGCGCTGCGCGCCCTGCTGCCGGCGGATCTCCTGGCCTCCGCGTCCCGGCGCGCCCCGGCCTGGGAGGAGGTGGGCCGCGCCTTGGAGGGATCGCCCTGGGCCGCGCGCCTGCGCTTGGTCCCGTATCGCGCGCTCGGTACCGAGGGGGGCCTGCTGGTGGGCTTCCGGCCCGACCGCGCCCTGGTGGCCGGCCGGCCCGTGGACCCCACCGTCGCGCTGGCCCCGACGCCGCTTGACCCATCGGGCCGCTACCAGGCGCTCTGCCCGGCGGTCCTGCTCCAGCCGGCGGCGAGGGCGTCGTGATGATACAGCCAGCGTCAACCCCCGGCGCCCGGCGCCCAACCGGCCCGCTCGCCCGCCTGCGCGCCCTCCTGGCCCGGGTGCACGCCGCCTGGCTGCGGCGGATCCCCAGCCCGCTCCACTACCTGGGCAGCGGCGAAGCCCTGCCGCCACCCCTCAGCTCGGCCGAGGAGGAGCAGCTGCTGGTGCGCCTGGAGGCCGGCGCCGACACCGAGGACGTCCGCCGCGTGCTGATCGAGCGCAACCTGCGCCTGGTGGTGTACATCGCCCGCAAGTTCGACAACACGCGCATCCCGGTCGAGGACCTGATCTCGATCGGCGCCATCGGCCTGATCAAGGCCGTCAACAACTTCGACCCGAGAAAGCGGATCAAGCTCGCCACCTTCGCCAGCAAGTGCATCGAGAACGAGATCCTGATGTACCTGCGGCGCAGCCAGCGCACCCGCGCCGAGGTCAGCTTCGACCAGCCGCTGAAGGTGGACTGGGACGGCAACGAGCTGCTGCTGGCGGACGTGCACGGCACCGAGCCCGACATCATCTTCCGCGGCATCGAGGAGGAGGTCGACCGTGTCCTCCTGCGCAAGGCCCTGAGCAAGCTCTCCCGCCGCGAGCGGCGCATCGTGGAGCTGCGCTTCGGCCTGCGCGACGGCCTCGAGCGCACGCAGAAGCAGGTCGCCGACCACCTCGGCATCTCGCAGTCCTACATCTCGCGCCTGGAGAAGCGCATCATCCGCCAGTTGCGGCGGGAGATGAAGCGGATGGAGTGAGGGGCGGCGCCCCGCAGCCAGGGATGGCGAACGCCCTCCGTGATGCAGTTCGCCGCCCCCTGAGCCGACCCCCTACTCCGTACCCCGCACGAGCCGCCCCAACGCCTGCGGCACGGCGTCGGCGACCTCGCTCGCCAGGAAGCCGTAGGGCCCGATGCGCTCGGTGAGCAGCCGGCCGGCCTCCGCCACGAGGTAGGCGCCCAGCTGGGCGGCGCCCTCCGACGAGCAGCCCATGGCCCAAAGACCCGCCACCACCGAGGCCAGCACGGTGCCGGTGCCGGGGGTCGCCAGCCCGGCGACGCCGCCGCAGTCGACCAGCCGGCCACCGGCGGTGGCCACCAGGGCCGGACCGCCCTTCATCACGAAGGTGGCCCGCCAGCGCTTGGCCATCTCCAGGGCTGCCACCGCACGGTCGGCCCGCACCGAGCCGATGTCCTGCCCAAGCACGCCGGCGGCTTCCCCGGGGTGGGGCGTGAAGATGCGCGGTCCGGGGTACGGTGCCGGCGCGCTGCCGTGCAGGGTCTTGAGGGCGGCGCCGTCGGCCACGACGGGGCGGACGCATCCGGACAACAGCTCGTCGAGGAAATCGGTGGCGCCGGGCAGGTCGTCGAGGCCGGGGCCGGCCACGACCACCGCCCGCCAGGCGTCGGCGCGAAAGGCAACGTCATCGGCGGCCGTCCGGCCGAAGTGGCCGCCGACCCAGCCGAAGGGCAGCACGAGCACCTCGGGGACCGCCACGGCCACGGGGCGGACAAGGTCGGGGTGGGTGAAGACTGTCACGCGGCCCACGCCCGACCGCAGCGCCGCCCGGGCGGCCAGGATCGCGGCGCCGTCCATGCCGGGGGCGCCGGCCACGACCACGACGCGGCCGACCTCGGCCTTGCTGGCGCCCTCCTCTCGCGGCGGCAGCAGCGTGCGCGCCACACGGGCCTCCAGGTGCTCGGCTCCGGCCATGTTCGTCTCAACCCCCCGATACCCGCTGGTTTGACACCTGAGGAGGAAACCCCTGTCGGGAAGGGAACAGCAGAAATCGGGGGTGTCCGCCTCGGCTGAGCTACGGCTGTATCTCGTCCCGGCCGGCATCTGCGACCTGCACGAGTCCGTCATCATGCCGGAGCACTTTGAGGACCGCCGCCTGCGGGTGCCGATCTGGTGCTACCTGATTCAGACCGGCGACGCCAACATCCTGATCGACACCGGCATGCCGCCCGCGGCCCTGGACGGGCCCCTCTTCCCCAACGACCGGATCATCCCGGTGATGACCGGAGAGGACGTCATCACGGCTCGGCTGGCCAGCCTGGGCCTGCTGCCGGCGGACATCGACCTGCTCGTGAACAGCCACTGCCACTTTGACCATGCGGGCGGAAACTCGCTGTTCCCCGATCATACCATCACCCTGCAGCGCGCCGAGTACGCGCTGGTGGAGAGCGGCCGCTACCACGCCGCCTACCTGGGCGACATGAAGAAGGTGCGCCTGCTCGACGGCGACGCCGAGCTGGCGCCCGGCGTGCAGGCGATCTTCACGCCCGGCCATGCGCCGGGCCACATGTCGTTCCTCGTGCGCACAAAGCACCCCATCCTCCTGACCGTTGACGCCTCGTACACCGCGGACACCTTCTCGCCCGATCACCTCGGGGCGATGCAGGACAAGGAGGCCGGCGCCCGGAGCGTGGTGCGGCTCAGGGAGATCGCGCGGGCCGAGGGCGCGCGCATCTTCTTCGGACATGACCTCAAGCAGGGGGCGGAGTGGCGCAAGGCGCCCGAATACTACGTCTGACTTCGAGATGTGGCTGGAGGCCGGCGCGATCGCGTCGGCCTCCAGCCTGGCCGATGTCCTGCCGCTCGCCATCACCGACCGGGACGGCGAGCCGGATCCGGTGGCGGCCGCTGTGGCGGTCCTCAGCCGGACCGGCCGCCAGCCCATGGTCCACCTGGCCCGGCGCGGCGCCGGCAAGGCCGACGACGTGGCCGCGGCCGGACTGACC
>JAJYVM010000083.1 GCA_021792015.1 Bacillota bacterium
ACCTCGCTTCGTTGGAAAACCCAACGCCGCATTCGCGGCGAATTTCGTCACCTCCTGCTTCCTGCAGGGCGCAAATGCAGACGGGGCGAAGCAGTTCGACTGGAGGCGATGGTCATGGCCGTGCCGCTGCACGTATTTCGCGAATACGACATCCGGGGCAGGGCGGATGGTGAGATCACGCCGGAATTCGCGCGCCTGCTCGGTCTGGCCTTCGGCAGGCAGGCGGGGGGCGGCAGCGTGGTGCTGGGCCGCGACAACCGTCGCTCCTCGCCCGCCCTGGCGGCCGCCGCCGCGGACGGGCTGCGCGCCGCCGGCTGCGATGTCGTCGACATCGGCCTCTGCGTAACCCCCTGTTTCTATTTCGCGCGGGAACACCTCGGCGTGAAGCCCGGCATGATGGTGACCGCCAGCCACAACCCCGGCGATGAGAACGGGTTCAAGCTGGCGCTCGGGCGCTCGACCCTCTACGGCGAGGAGATCGCCGGCCTGGGCCGCGCCATGGCGGCGGGCCCGGCGCCGGCCTCCACGCCGGGCGGCCTGCGCCAGATCGACCTCGGCGCCGCCTACCTCGACGCCATCGCCGAGCGGGTGCGCCTGGCGCGCCCGCTGAAGGTCGTCTGCGACTGTGGCGACGGCACGGCGTCCCTGTTCGCGCCCAAGCTGCTGCGCCGCCTCGGCTGCGAGGTGACGGAGCTATTCTGCGGCAACGACCCGGATTTCCCCCACCACCACCCCGACCCCGCCCGCCCGGAGAACCTGCGCGACCTGATCGCCACGGTTCGCCGCACGGGCGCGGATCTGGGGCTCGGCTTCGACGGCGACGGCGACCGCCTGGGCGCGGTCGCCGACGATGGGGGCATCCTCTGGGGGGACACCCTGATGATGCTGTTCTGGCGGGAGATCCTGCCGGCCCACCCGGGGGCCGAGGTCCTGGTCGAGGTCAAATGCTCGCAGGCGCTCTACGACGAGGCCGAGCGGCTCGGCGGCCGGCCGTTCTTCCACCGCACCGGCCACTCCTACATCAAGGCGACGCTGTACGGCCGAAACCTGCTGTTCGCCGGCGAGATGTCGGGGCACCTCTTCTTCCACGACGAGTACTTCGGCTACGATGACGCCCTGTACGCCGGGGCGCGGCTGCTGCGGCTGCTTGCGGGGGCCGGGGGCCGCCCCCTGTCCGCCCTGGCCCGCGAGCTGCCGCATTACGCGGCGACGCCCGAAGTGCGCGTCACCTGCGCCGACGCCGAGAAATTCCGCATCGTGGACGCCCTCCGGGCGGACTTCGCCGCGCGGCTGCCGGTCGTGGATGTGGACGGTGCGCGCGTGCTCTTCCCGGAAGGCTGGGGCCTGGTCCGCGCCTCGAACACGCAGCCGGCCCTGGTGCTCCGCTGTGAAGGGCGGACGCAGTCCGCCCTCCACACGATCTGCGACGCGATGGGGACGGCACTGGCGCGCTATCCCGAGGTCGGCGCCATCGACTGGGGGATCTGAGCCCCGTTCAGGAGATCGACCAGCAGCTGCAGGCCGTCCACCAGAAGCGGCCCCGGCCGCCCGAAGAGGCGCTCGGGCAGCGTGAAGACACGTCCCGAGCGGACGGCCTCCAGCTGGTCCCAACCCGGCCGCTTGGCCACGGCATCCACGCGCTGCACGCGCTGCAGGGTGCCGCACCAGCAGAGCAGGACGAAGTCCGGGGCCCGCGACAGCACGTCCGCGTCGGCGACGGGCCGGCTGCGCGCCTCCAGGTCCGCGAAAACGTTGCGCCCGCCGGCCAGCCGGCTCATCTCGGTGATCCAGGAGTCGCGGCCCGGGGTGATGAGCGGTTTCGGCCACCACTCCCAGTAGAGGGAGGGCGACCCCGGCACGGCCCGCGCGGCCGCCGCCGCGATGCGATCGCGCAGCTCGCCGACGACCTGCCTGGCCCGCTCACGCACCCCGATGGCGTCGCCAGCCAGCAGGATGCTCTCGAGGGTGCCCTCCAGGGTCTCGGGGTCCAAGACCACATAGGGCAGCCGGCGCGCTGCCAGCGCAGCCACGTTGCGCTCCATGCCGGGCACGCTGAGCGATGCCAGCACCAGATCCGGCTTGAGGTCCGCGATGCGATCCATATCGGCCGAGAGGTCGGAGCCGACACGCGGCCTTCCGGCGACTTCCGCGCTGTCCGACCAGTCGTCGACGCCGACGAGCTGATCGGCGCATCCGAGGGCGATGGCGATCTCCGTATTGCTGGGACAGAGCGACACCAGGCGCACGGGGCATTCCCCCCACGCGCCCATTATCGCACCGCCTCAGACGGGTCGCTGGTCCATGGCCGACTTCGGGTCGAGGAAGTTGGATATGGCCTCGCCGAAGAGGTTGAAGGCCAGCACCGTCACCATGATGACCAGGCCCGGGAAGATCGACTCCCACGGCGCGATCAGCAGCGACTGCCGGCCCTCGTTGATGATGGAGCCCCACGTCGGCGTCGGGGGCACGACGCCGAGGCCGAGGTAGTCGAGCCCGGCCTCGACCAGGATGGCGATCGGGATGTTGAACGTCGCGAACACGGTCAGGGTCTGCAGCACGTTGGGCAGGATGTGCTTGCCGATCAGGCGGGTGTCGCGGGCGCCGCCGGCCCGGGCCGCCTCCACGTAGGTGGTCTCGCGGAGCGTCAGGGTCGAGGCGTGGGTCAGGCGCGCGTATCCGGGGATCGAGCCGATACCGATGGCCAGCATGACGTTGAGCACCCCGGACCCGAAGAAGGCCAGGATCAGGATGGCCAGCAGGATGAACGGGAAGGCCAGGAACATGTCCATGATGCGCATGATCACCTGCTCGACGGTGCCGCCGACCAGGCCGGCGACCATGCCGAGCAGGGCGCCGGGCACGGCGCCGATGATCACGGAGATGAAGCCGACCAGCAGCGAGATCCGGCTGCCGTAGATCACGCGCGAGAAGATGTCGCGCCCGAAGAGGTCCGTCCCGAACGGGTGGGCCAGCGACGGGGGCAGGAACGAGGCCGCCGGGTTCGGCGTGTTCGGCGGATAGGGCGCGATCCGGTTGGCGAAGATCGCCACCAGGATGATGAAGATCAGGTACACGAGCGAGATCATGGCAGGCTTGTTGTGCCGCAGGGAGCGCCAGAACTGGGCCCAGCGCGAGGGCTGGGCCGGCCGCTCCCCTTCGAAGCCGGGTGTCGACGTCAGCGGTTGCTGCATGGCAGGATTGCCCGCCCTTCCTACCGGTACTGAATCCGGGGGTCAACCACTCCATAGGCCACGTCGGTGAGCAGGTTGACCAGCACGAAGGCGAGCGCCAGCACGATCACGCAGGCCTGCACCTGGATGTAGTCGCGCCCCGTCACCGAGTTGATCAGCAGCGAGCCGATCCCCGGCCGCGCGAACACTTCCTCGATGATGGCCGTGCCGCCGACGATGGAGCCGACGTAAAGACCGACGACGGCCAGCACCGGCAGCATGGCGTTGCGCATCGCATGCTTGTAGATCACGATGCGCCCCGACAGGCCCTTGGCGCGCGCCGTGCGGATGTAGTCCTCGTGCAGGACGGTGAGCAGGCTCGAGCGCGTCATGCGCGTCAGGAAGGCGTGAAAGCCGGCGCCGAGCGCGATCGCGGGCAGGATGGTGTGCGCCATCAGGTCGCCGAAGTTGCTGAAGCTGCCGCCGCCGATGGCCGGCAGCCAGCCGAGGTCGCCCGCGAACACCAAAAGGGACACGATGCCGATGAGAAAGCTCGGCGCGGCCAGCTCCAGCAGCGAGAGGATCACGGAGCCGTGGTCGAGCCACGTGTTCGCCTTGACGGCGGCGAGGACGCCGAGGGGGATGCCGACGATCACGGAGATGATGGTGGCCAGGACGCCCAGCACCAGCGTGTAGGGCAGCGCCACCTCGATCTGCAGCGCGGCCGGCTCGTTGGTGAGGAAGGACGTCCCCAGGTTGCCCTGGAGAAGGTTGCCGAGGTAGCGGACGTACTGCACGGGCAGGGGCTGGTTCAGGCCCCACTGCGCGTCCAGGCCGGCCTCGCGCGAGGCGGTCGCGAACGGGCCGAGCAGCACCGCGGCGGGGTTTCCCGGGAGGCTGTGCACCACCAAAAAGACGATGGTGACCACGCCCCACACGAGGGGGATCAACAGCAGGATGCGGCGCACGATGTAGGTCGCCATGACGTCCTCGCCTCCACCGCCGGCGGCACGGGAGGCAGCCGGCGGGCAATCGCTGTCCCAGGGAGAGGGAGCCGGTGAAGGGCCCGCGCCGGCCGCGCCACCTGACGCGAATCGCGCGTGAGCGCGAGACCCGCGTCACTTCTTCGCCGGCCGGCGCGCAGCTTCCTACAACCCCTTCACCGCGCACGTGTGGCAGGTGAGGCAGTTCACGGCACGTCAGGCGCGTGTCCGTCCGGGCGCCGGGCAGGGCCCGGGAAGTCACGCCCCCGGGTAGCGCGCCTCCGCATCCAGCGGCGCGACCGGACGCCGCAATCGCCGGTACGGATAGGTCCGCAGGTTGCACGAACTGAGGCCGGGCGTGTCGGCGGTCATGATGCGCCGGGCCACAGGGTTGAAGCCGGCGCGGAAGTGATTGCTGGACTTCAGCGCCACGATGTCGCAACGTGTCACGTCGATGCCGTGGAGCAGGAACACCTCGGGGTCGAGGACCTGGCTCCGCACCGAGGCGACCAGCACGTCGACGCCTTCGATCTGCAGCCGCGCCATGGGGCCGAGATCGACCTGCCGCCCCCGTCCCATGGGGCTCTGCTGAACGAAGCGGCCGTCGGTGAGGCTCTTGACGTGGGCGGTCGCCTCGATGGGCTCGCCATGGATGGGGTAGGTCCGGCCGCCCAGCCGCACGGCGATGGAGGCGCCGGCGCCCGCCGCGTGGGCCTGGGCCGCCGTCTCCGGATCCCAGATGAATCCGAACGCCGTGCGCGCGGGCCGCGCCGCCAGGATGGCCCGCAGGAAGTGGGTGCCGTCGCCGGGCGCCCCGGCGCCCGGGTTGTCCGAAGTGTCGTTGACCACGATCGGGCCGCCGAGCTCGCGGGCCGCCGCCACGGCCTGGCGCACCGCCTCGGGCCCGTCGGGATCATGGCGGTCGAACTCGGCGCGCCGCGCCCAGACGAACGCGGCCGCCTCCCGCGCCGCGGCGCGCGCCAGCTCGGGGTCGCCGTCGGCGACGGCCAGCACCGAGGCGCCGCACTGCGGGATGTCCGTGTGTGAGAAACCGTGGAAGAAGGCCACGTCGAGGATGCCGGGGCGCTGCTCCAGCTCGCGGCAGAACGCGTTGATCGCCCGCACGGGGTCGAGGTCGCTGGTCGAGGTCGGCGTGATCAGGGGCAGGGTCTCCAGGGCCATGACCGGCCGCAGCCGGCCCGCCAGGACCGCCGCGATGCAGTCGACGGCCTCGACCCCGCGGTCGTAGGCGTCGGTGTGCGGGTACAGGTGGACGCCGAAGCAGGCCGTCGCCGGCGCCAGCATCTCCGGCGCCAGGTTGCCGTGCAGGTCCAGGGTCGTCACGACCGGCACGCGCGCCCCGACCACCTCGCGCACCGCCCGCAGCGTGGCCGTCTCGATGTCGTCGCAGCCCTCGGCCACGCCCGCGCCGTGCAGGTCCAGCGCGACGGCGTCGACCGGCAGCGCGGCGCGCAGGGCATCCGTGAGGCGGCCGAGCAGCGTGGCGAAGGCCGATGCCGCGATGGTGCCCGACGGGGTCGCCGACGCCTGCACCAGGGGCACGACGCTCGCCCCGTGGCGCCGCGCCGCATCCAGCATGCCGCCGAGATAGCTGCGCACGCCGTCGTTGGCCGCCACCAGCTCGGCGCCGGCCTGGACGCGGAAGTCGCCGAGCGCCGTGGGCAGGGCGAAGGTGTTGGTCTCATGCGAGATGCCGCCAATGGCCAGTCGGAAGCTCATGCACCCGCTCCCCTTCCGGGGTGGGGCCTTTCGTGAGCCGGTGGCGGGCTCCTGCCGTCCCCCGTCACCGGCGCGGCGCCTGAACGGCCCGCAGGAGGCGCAGGCGCAGGGCGTGGCCGAGGAAACCGGCGGCCGTGGCGAACGCCGGCCCCGTCCTGACGCGGCCCGTGACGGGGTCGACGGACTCGCAGGCCAGCCCCCCGTCCATGGCGGGCACGGCCTGGCCCAGCCCCCGCCCCGCCAGCAGGCCGTTGGCCCAGCTCAGCACCCAGGGGTAGGGCGCGTGTGGGCAGCCCACGTCGCCGAACGGGCTGCCGCCGATGTGGTCGGGGTTGCGGGGCGAATGGATCCAGGCCACGGTGTTGCGGTAGGCCGGCTCCTCCGGGCGGCAGAAGCCGTGGTAGCTCAAAAGCTCCAGGCTTCCCGGCGGCTCGTCGTAGAGCACATGGCCGCCCCGGCCGTCCACCGCCCAGGCGAATTGCGGCCCAAGCGGCCCGTCCACCACGCAGTGGCGCCGGATGGCGTCCGCCAGCTCCGGCGGCTCCCCCGTCGCCGCCCACACGAGCACGTTGTCGTACGTGACGAAGGGCATCTGCGCCGGGTCGTCGGACGGCAGCAGGAACGTCCGGTAAAGGCCCGTCGCCGCGTCGCGGTACGGCGCAAGCGACGGGCCATCCAGCCCGGCCCCGCGCGCCGCCAGGGCCAGCGCCGCCGCCTGGTCCAGCTCGAAGCCCGGATAGAGCACGGCGCCGTCGAGGTAGAGCGCGTGCTCGCCAGGGTGGCGCCCGTACCGGCGCAGGGCCACCTCCACCCACAGCCGCGCCCGCTCCGGGTCGACCGCCCGAATGCCGGGCAGCGCCCACAGGAGGCTGTCGCGGCTCCAGTGCGCCGCAGCCACGTAGTAGCGGGGACTGCGCGAGGTGACAAGGCACCACTGCTCGGTGTCCAGCGCCCGCCCAGCCGCGAAGCGGTAGCAGAAGAGGAGGTTTCGGAACGCCAGCTCCGCCAGCTCGCCCTCGCCCAGGCCGCTCGCCGCGCGCAGCCGCGCCTCCTCAGCCGCCTGCGCCGCCGCCAGGGCCGCCACCCCGTGCCGCGCCAGGTCGACGGCCATGCACCCGGCCCCGTCGCCCTCCGGCGCCACGCCCAGAAAGAGCGGCCCCTCCGCCTCCCAGGCGCGGCCGTCCACGCGGAGATTGCGCCCGCGCAGGGCCAGGGCCGCCACACCCTCGACCTCCCAGACCAGGCACTGGCTGAAGGGCTGGAAGTAGACCCGCTCGGGCGCCTGCAGCGGCCGCCGGCTGAACAGCGCGAGCCCCGCCGCGCCGAAGCTCCCCCGCCAGCGCGGCCCATCGCACGCAAAGCCGCGAAAGCCGGGCGGCACCACGTACCGGCCCGCCCCGGCGATCAGCGGCGCCCCGCGAAACTCCACCAGCCCCCGGTATCCCTCGTGCAGCACGTTGACGCTGAGGCAGCCCGCCGCCGCGATCTCGGGCAGGGCCACCCACTCGTTGGCGGCCACGTCCACCGCCGGCGCGTCGCCGACCGGCTCGGGCACGGTCAGGATGCGGTCCACGACAAGTCCCCCTCGTGGCGTCTGGGTCGGGCGCAACGCCCACTGCGGCATGGGCCGCCTCCCGGACCGACCGGCGCGCGTCCGCCCACGGCCGCGCGATGCCCAGCGCGGCTCACGCCGGGCCCCGGGCCCGCCGGCGCACACCGGCTCCCGGCCAGATCCCGGCGAGCGGCCAGCAGAGCCCAGCCGGCATGGGCGGCAATGGTAAGCGCGGGTCCCTCCCGCGCGCACGCGGGGTCAGAAGAAACGCCACGCAGGACAGCACGAGCACGCCCGAACCAATGCCGGCGACGGCCCAGCGCCGGCCGCGCGCCGCGAGCCATACCACCGCCGACGGGGCCAGCGCAGCCGCGGCCGCCAGCGCGACGAACCCCGCGCCAGCCCAGCCCGGAGCCGGCCGCCAGTACACGGCGTGGGTGATGGTGCCGCCCCCGTCGGTACTGACAGCCTCGGTGCCGACCGGCCGCACGAGCAGCAGCACCCCCATCGCCCACCGGAGCAGGGCGCCGAGCCAGGTCGCCGCCAGCGCCGCCTTAGCGGCCATAGATGGCGCCCAGGGCCTCCCCCGCCGTGACGTACCGGAAGCGGTGGCCAAGCGCCTCCGCCGCCCGCGGCAGGGCCCGCTGCCCCGCCAGCAGCAGCCCGTCCGCCGCCTCCCCCAGCGCCAGGCGCAGCAGCGGCGCCGGCGCCGGCAGCCAGGACGGCCGCCTCAGCGCGTGCCCCAGCGCCCGCGCGAAGTCCCGGTTGCGCACCGGCTCCGGCCCGACCACGTTGACGGGCCCCCGCGCCACCCCGGAATCCAGCAGCAGCAGGAGCAGGGCCACCGCATCGTCGCGGTGGATCCAGGGCACCCACTGGCCGCCCGCGCCCAGCGGCCCGCCCGCCAGGAGCCGGAAGGGCAGCACCATGCGCGGCAGTGCCCCGCCGTCGCCCGCCAGCACCAGCCCGAGCCGCGCCAGCACCACGCGCGCCCCGAACTCCTCGGCCCGCCGGGCCTCGTCCTCCCAGGCGACGCAGAGCCGGGCCAGGAAGTCGTGGCCGGGCCCGTCGGCCTCCGTCACCGCCTCATCGCCGCACGGGCCGTAAAAGCCGACCGCCGAGGCATTGATGAGTGCGCGCGGCCGCCTCGCGTCCGCGCCCATGGCCGCCACGACAGCCCGCGTGGCATGAACGCGGCTCGTTAGGATCCGGTCCTTCTGCGCGGGGCTCCAGCGCCGGGCGGCGATGGACTCCCCCGCGAGGTTGACGACGGCGTCGGCGGCGGCGATCGCCGCCCACCACGGCTGCCGGCCTGCGGCGCCCCCCGGATCCCAGGCCATCGCCCGCGCCCCGGCCGGCGGGCGCGGGGCCGTGGACCGCGTCAGCACGGTGACGGCATGGCCCCGGGCACACAGCGCCTCCACCACGTGCCGCCCGATGAAGCCCGTCCCGCCGGTGACCGCCACGTTCATCGGGCTGCCCTCCCCGCGCCGCGGCGGCCCGCCAGCCGCAGCACCCGCCCGAGCCGTACGGGGTCGAGGCGCAGCAGGGCGCCGGCGATGGCGTCCAGCTCGCCATAGAAGTCCTGGAGCGCCGCCAGTCTGGCCTGGGCGTGGGCGCGGCCGGGGCCGGCCGGGGCCGCCGCGGCCGCCCGCGCGCTCTCGGCGACCAAGCGGAAGGACTCGTCGAATTCAGGTTTGCTGCGCCGCTCCAGCACCCGCCGCGCGATCAGCCAGAAGTCGGGCTCCGCCTCGAAGAAGACGCGCCGGTCCCCGGCCGGCAGGCTGCGCCGGACCATGCCCAGCGCCTCCAGGTGGCGCATGGCCACGCTCGCACCGCCCTTGCTGACGCCGAGGGACCCGGCCAGCTCGCCAAGGCTCAGGGGCCGCTCCGCCAGGTACAGCACGGCGTAGAGCTGCCCCGTCACCCGGCCGACACCCCAGAAGGCGCTCTGGCGGCCGAGTGCGTCAACCAGGAGGTCGCGGGCGCCGCCCAGACCGTCCGCGTCGTGCGCTTCCGCCACCCACACCACCGCCGTCGCTCGGATCGTTGCGTTTATTCTAAACGTTCCGTCCCATCCGTAAACAGGTTGAGCAGGGGCTCGCCTCCCGCAAAGCGCGCCAGGTTGCGGCAGAAGAGGTCCACCAGCCGCGCGTTCTCCTGCTCCACCGTGCTGGCCGAGTGCGGCGAGATCAGCACGTTGGGCATGTCCCAGAGGGGGCTGTCCGCCTCCAGGGGCTCGCGGCGGGCCACATCCAGCGCGGCCCCGGCCAGGTGGCCGTCCCTCAGGGCCGCCACGAGCGCGTCCTGGTCCACGATGGCGCCGCGCGCGAGGTTGATGAGGACGGCCCCGGCCGGCAGCAGCGCCAGCTCGCGCGCCCCCATCATGCCCTCGGTGTCCGGGCTCTGCGGCACCATGAGGATGAGGTAGTCGCAGCGCGGCAGCACCCGCGGCAGCTCGTCCGGCGTGAAGAGCTCGTCGGCGTGCAGCGCCGCCGGCTCCAGCCCGGCCACCGTCCGCTTGATGCCCAGCACGCGCAGGCCCATGGACTGGCTCAGGTGGGCGATCTCGCGCCCCACGGCTCCCATGCCGATGACGCCGACGGTCTGATCCCGCAGCTGCTTGCCGCAGTACCGCTCCCAGCGGTGAGCGGCCTGCTCGGCCCGCAGCCGAGGCACCTCCTTGCAGAAGTAGAGCATGGCCAGCATGGCGTGCTCCGCCAGCGGCACCGCGTGGATGCCCGCCGCGTTGGTCACGGCGATGCCGCTCCGGTCGAGCCCCGTCTGCCGCAGGAACGGCCCGATCCCGGATGAGGTCGACTGGATCCAGCGCAGGCGCGGCGCCAGCTTCGGCAGCTCCGCCGACAGCCGGCGGTCGAAGTCGAACATCACGTCCGCCTGGCCGAGCCACTCGCGGAAGCGCGCCTCCTGCGCCGGCGTCCGCGACCAGTCGCTGGGGCCGGTGTGGTCGGCGATGTACCGGGTCGGCGGCACAAGCGCCGGGTCGTAGAGCACGCGCAGGCCGGGCAGCGCCCCCTCGATGCGGGCCACGAGCTCGGGTTCCAGGTACGTGGCGATGACAACGGTGACGGGCACGGAACGACCACCCCTTCTCGCTCGGGAGAGCACCCGGCCCGTGATGGACGCGGCGGCGACGGCGGGCACGGAGCGACACTCCCGCTCGCTCGGCTCAATACAGGCGCCCGCCGCCGTCGACGCCCAGCACCTGGCCCGTGATGTAGGTGGCCGCCGGAGACAGCAGGAACAGCACGGCAGCGGCGATCTCCTCGGGCCGCCCGAAGCGGCCGAGGGGGATGCCCCCGTCGAGCTGGATGCGGGAGACCTCGCGGGGTGCCCCGCCCCGTTCGGGGTGCGAGGCGATCAGCCCAGGGCAGATGGCGTTGACCCGGACGTCCGCCATGCCGAGGTCCTGGGCCAGCTGGCGGGTGAAGCCGATCAGCCCCGCCTTGGCCGCGGTGTAGGCGTGCACGCCCGTGCGGCTGATGCTGCGGCCGGCGCCGGAGCTGATGTTGACGACGCTGCCCGACCGCTGGGCCCGCAGGTGCGGCGCCACCGCGCGGCAGGTCAGGAAGGGTCCGCGCAGGTTCAGGGCCACGATGCGGTCCCACTCGTCCACCGACCGCTCCTCGATCGGCGCAAAGCGCTTGGCATCCAGCGTCCCGCCCGCCACGTTCACCAGATGGTCGATCCGCCCGAACGCGGCCAGCGTCTCCGCCACCGCCGCGTCGACGGCCTCGGGGCTCGTCACGTCGGCCACGACCGGCCGGAACGTTGGCCCCTCGGCCGCCGCCCGGGCGAGCAGCGCCCCCTCGATGTCCACGCCCACGACCCGTGCCCCGGCCTCCGCCAACACCCGCGCCGTCGCCTGCCCGATCCCCTGCGCCGCACCCGTCACGATCGCCACCTGACCGGCCAGCACCCCGTCCGCCATGCGCACCGCCTCCCCACAACCACGCCGTCTCCGCCCCTTCGCCCCACCCGGCGGATGTCCTTCCCGGGCCTGCGCGCGGGCATCACGGCCCATCGCGCCCAAGACCGGGCCCCCGCGGGAGGGAGCCCCCGGCGTGAGCGGGCCGACCTTCGCGGCCACCGGGGACTCCATCATCACCCAACGCCCGCGCCCGCACCGCGACGCGGCCTTCACCAGCCAGAAGATCATGGCGCCGCGGGAGCTGTGGATCGGCGCCTCCGAGCACGGCGGCGG
>JAJYVM010000084.1 GCA_021792015.1 Bacillota bacterium
GCACCGGCCGGGTGCACGCGCCGAATTGCTCGCTGGCTTCGATGCGGCTGTGGTCCGGGCACTGCTTACCCCACTACCCACGGAATCTCCACGCTGACTTCGGAGCCCACCCGCGCCATCACGATGCGATCGGACAAGACGGACTGCAGGAGCTGGCGCCGATGCCAGACCGGCAGGGTCTGCCATTGCGCGATGGCGGACAGCCCGTTGAGCGTGTTCTGAATGGCCCTGGCGCGCAGGTTCTGCGCCCCGAGTTGCTCGTCGAGCGCGGCCAGGCGCGCCAAGGCCCGGTCGCGGTCCGCGCGCAGGCTCGCTCGCAGGTCTCCCAGGTGCCCGAAGGGGATCTCGCCGGCACGGGCCGCGCGCAGGATCCGCTCATCCTCGGCAGCGTGGTGTCGCAGTTCCTGCTCGACCGTATCGCGGGCCGCCTGCAGGGCCTTCCGCTCCGAGTCGGCAGCAGCGAGCGCCGGCGTGAGACGGGACTCACGCTCCTCGGTAATGCCGAACAGCCTCAGAAACTCCGTCTCCACGATGGCGTTCGCCGCGCGCACGGGGACGTAGCCGCTCGACTTGCAGTGGGCGGAGCTCACCCGGCCGCAAACGTAATGACCATGGTCCCCGCGGCCAGCATGGACGAGCGGGCTGCCGCACGGGCATCGCGAGATGCCCACAAGGAGGTACGGCGAGCCGAACGCGCGGCTGCCCGAGTTGCGGCGCGCCAGGCGATGACGCGTGAGAAATTCCTGGACCCGGTCGAACAGGTCCGGATCGATCAGCGCCGGAATGGCGCGGGTCGGCCCCTTGTACTTGGGCTCGGCGTTGACGATCTTCTCAAGCTTGGGAGGCCGGCGTCGTTTCCCCAAGCCGCTCGGCCGCATGTCGCCGTCGATCGCGTCGGGCTTGACGAGCGAGGTGCGACCGTAAACCACTTCGCCGATGTACACGCGGTTGCGAAGGCTGTGGGCCACGGTACCAGTGTTCCACTCGCGTCCGAACCGCGTGGGCACGCCTTCGGCGTTGAGTTGACGAACCACGCGGTTCAGCGACCACCCTTCCGCGACCAAAGCGAACATCCGCCGAAGGATGGCGGCCTCGTCGGGGTGCTCGAGCCATTGACCGCGGTGGTCGGGATCCAGGCGGTACCCATACGCCGGCTTGCCGTGCGCCTGCGCGCCGTCCCGAATCCGGCGCTCCTTGCCTGAACTCGTGCGCTCGCGGATCATCGAGCGCTCGAAATCGGCGAAGGTGGCCAGGATCCCGAAGATGGCACGACCGAGGTCAGTCATCGTGTCGAGCGGTTCGGTCGCGCTTTTCAGGTGGCAGTGGCCCCGCCACTCGCGTAGGACCAGGCTCACCGCATCCACAAGGTTGCGGGAGAGGCGGTCGATCTTGTAGACGACGACGCAGTCGACCTCGCGTGTCCGGACCATCTCACGCAGGCGAATCATGGCTGGCCGGTCCAGGCTGCCGCCGGATTGCCCGTCGTCGACGAAGAGGAAGTCTTCGCGGAAGATCCAACCCTGGCTGGCCACAAAGTGCATGCAACGGTCACGCTGCACTTCCAAGGTGGTCCCGCTGCCCTGGTCGTCGGTGGACCACCGTACGTAGATGGCGACGTGGTCGGGTCGAATGTCCATGTGTGCGTCCCTCCGGGCGGCCAGGCCCCAGTCGACGATACTATATATGTTAGCAGAGTGTGAAGCTGGTGATGCTGCTGGGCGCCGTCTGCGGCTACCCGGTCGCGCTGCTGCCCCTGCAGATGCTGCTGGTCAACCTCGTGACGGACGGCCTGCCGGCACTGGCGCTGGGCCTGGACCCGCCGTCGCCCGAGGTGATGGCCCGCCGGCCGCGCCCGCCCCAGGAGAGCCTGTTCGCGCGCGGCCTCGGGCGCCTCATCGTCGTGCGCGGCGTGATCATCGGCCTGGCCACGCTTGCCGTGTTCATGGTCTGCCTGCATGACGGCGGCAACCTGCGCCAGGCGCGCACCCTGGCCATGTGCACCCTCGTCCTGAGCCAACTGCTGCACGCCTTCGACGCGCGCTCGCAGACGGCCGCGCTCTGGGAGCAGAACCTGCTCAGCAACCCCGCCCTGGTGGCGGCGGTGGGGAGCTCCCTCGGCCTGCTGGCCGCCGTGATGTATGTGCCGGCGCTGCGCAGCCTCTTCCACCTGGAGCTGCCGACCGTGGCGGGGTGGTCGCTGGTCCTGGCGGCGGCATCGGCCGGCGCTGTGCTCTTTGGCGCCGGGAAGCTGCTGCGGGGCTGGTGGCGGCGCCGGTTCGCCATCATGCGGGTGCGGATCTGAAGCGGGTCCGGCGGGAGCCGGACCGCTGGGAGCCAGGGTCCATTGGCTGGTCGAGCGCATCCTCGGCGCGTGGAACCACGTGCCGGTGGTCCGCCGCGCCGTCGTCCCCTGGAGAAGAGCCAGGCTGGCGCGGGAGTCGTGCGTGCACGAGCCACATCGCGCGCATGCGGTCCATCGAGCGGGCCATCCGCCAGTCGCGCTCGCTCGCAAAGTCATCTCGCGCAAGCTTCGCGAAGATGGCGAACGACTCCAGGATCTCCAGCTGCGGGCAGAGGCGGCGGACGGCCGCGGCGGAGAAGGCGCCCCAGCGGAACCGCGCCTCGCCCATGCCGGATGCCCGGAGGCGGCGGTTGCCGAAGAGGTTGGTGGCCGGCGACTGCACGTCGAACGCCAGCTCGCCGCCCGGAAAGGCGGCGGCCAGGATGGCAAGCAGCTTGCGGATGTGGCAGGCGCGGAAGTAGGCGAGCAGGCCGCTGGCCAGGCAGAGGACGGCCGCTGGCCGCGGCGTGACCTCCCGCACCCAGCCCGGCTCCAGGATGGACCCCGCGACGCGGCGGGTGCGCTCCGTGGGCGGAATGAGGCGTTGGCGCAGGTCGATCACGGCGGGCAGGTCCACGTCAAACCACGCCGCGCGGCCGTCGTCGACGCGGTGGAAGGCGGTGTCGAGGCCGGCGCCGAGGTTGATCACCGTGGCGGCGGCGTGGCGGCTGAGGAACCCGCGCGCGATGTCGTCCAGAGCGCGGGCCCGCGCGATGGTGAAGAGCTCGTTGGACGGGTGGAGGGTCCGATCCAGGTCGCGGAGATCGAGGTCCAGGCGCTCCACAACGGCCACGGCCGCGGGGTCGGACAGGATGCGGCTGCCGGCCCGCGTGGCCTTGGCCCGCCCCCAGAGCGGCATCAGCAGCGTGCGGTTGACGCCGGCCAGCGGCGTCTCCATCAGCTTGGCGCCGTGAGCGCCCGCCGCAGCAGCTTGCCGGCCGCGTTGCGCGGCAGCGGCCCCGTGAAGACGATGCGCACCGGGATCTTGTACCCGGCGAGGCGCTGGCGGCAGAAGGCCAGCAGCTCGTCCTCGGCCACGGCCGCCCGCGCATGCACGAACGCGACCGGCGCCTGCCCCCAGCGGGCATCCGCCACCGCGGCGACGCCGCTCTCGATCACGGCCGGGTGCTCGGCCAGGGCCGACTCGATCTCCGCCGGATACACGTTCTCGCCGCCGCGCACGATCAGGTCGTCGCGGCGCGCCAGGACCCGCAGCATGCCGTCGGCATCCAGCTCGCCGAGATCCCCCGTGTGCAGCCACCCGCCCGCCAGGGCCGCGGCGCTGGCCTCCGGGCGGTTGAAGTAGCCGGCCATCACGCTGGGCCCGCGCACCAGGATCTCGCCCTCGGCGCTGATGCGGATGCGGTTGCCCGGCAGGGGGCGGCCGGCGGCGCCGAGGTGGCCGAGGGCCTCCTCGGGCGGCAGGGCGACCACCTGCGAGGCGGTCTCCGTCAGGCCGTAGCTCTGCACCACCGGCAACCCGCGCGCGGCCGCCTCCTCCAGGACCGGCAGCGGCACGGGGCCGCCGCCCAGCAGGGCGACCCGCACGTGCCCCGGGAACGGCTCGGAGCGGGCCGCGAGCATGCGCCGGAGCATGTCGCCGACCAGCGAGACCAGGGTGATGCGCTCGGCGTCCATCAACCGGCACACCTCGCCCTCATCGAACCGGTCCGGCACGAACACCGGCACCCCGCCGATCAGCCCGCGCATGAGGATGGCGAGGCCGCCCACGTGGAACATCGGCAGCACCAGCAGCCAGCGGTCGTCCAGGTGGTGGCCGAGGTTGATGGCGGACGCCAGGGCGCTCGACCAGTGGTTGCCGTAGGTCAGCATGGCGCCCTTGGGCCGGCCCGTGGTGCCCGAGGTGTACACCACGGCCTGCACGGCCGCCGGGTCGATGTCGACCGGCTCGGCACGGCCCGCTGGCAGCGTGAGCACCGCCTCGTCCATCGCCCACAGGGCAAGGTCCGGGGAGGCCGCGGCGGCCGCCGCGGCCACCGATGCAAAGGCTGGGTCGTGGATCAGCAGGCGCGGATGGCAGTCGCCGACCTGGAAGCCCACCTCCGGGGCGGTCAGGCGCGTGTTCAGCGGGACCAGCACGGCCCGCAGCCGCATCAGGGCGCACACCGCCACGGCGTAGCGGTACCCGTTCGGCAGCAGCACGGCGACCAGGTCGCCCGCGCCCACGCCCCGCTCCCGGAGCGCGGCCGCCAGCGCCTGCGTGCGCGCCTCCAGCTCGCGATAGGTCAGGCGCACGCCGCCCGCCGCCAGCGCCAGCCGGTCCGGCGTGGCCGCCGCCCGGTAGCCGAGCCAGTCGTCCAGCGGGGTCACGGCATCTTCGGGAACCGGCCGAAGTCGGGCTTCCGCTTCTGCAGGAAGGCGTCGCGGCCCTCGCGCGCCTCCTCGGTCATGTAAAAGAGCGCGGTGGCATCGCCGGCGAACTCCTGCAGGCCGGCGAGGCCGTCCGTGGCGGCGTTGAACGAGGCCTTGAGGAAGGCGATGGCCGTGGGCGACTTGTCCAGGACCTCGCGGCACCAGGCCACGGTCTCCTCCTCGAGGCGCTCCACCGGCACGACGGCGTTGATCCAGCCCATCTCGTAGGCCTGCTGGGCCGAGTACTGGCGGCAGAGGTACCAGACCTCGCGGGCGCGCTTTTGGCCGATGACCTCGGCAAGCAGCCCCGCGCCGTAGCCGGCGTCGAAGCTGCCCACCCGGGGGCCGGCCTGGCCGAAGCGTGCGTTCTCGGCGGCGATCGTCATGTCGCAGACCAGGTGGAGCACGTTGCCGCCGCCGATGGCGTAGCCGGCCACCATGGCGATCACGGGCTTCGGCAGCCAGCGGATCGCGCGCTGCAGCTCCAGGGCGTGCAGGCGCGGGACGCCGTCGCCGCCGACGTAGCCGCCGTGGCCGCGCACGCGCTGGTCGCCGCCCGAGCAGAAGGCGCGGGTGCCGGCGCCCGTCAGGATGACGACGCCCGTGTCCTGGTCGGCGCGGATGTGGGCGAGCGCGTCCAGGAGCTGGTCCAGGGTCTCGGGGCGGAAGGCGTTGTGCACCTCGGGCCGGTTGATGGTGAGCTTGGCGATCCCCTCGGCCTTCTCGTAGAGGATGTCGCTATAATCGCGCACCCTTTCCCAGGCTGGCGTCACTGCGCATCGTCTCCTTTCGAACCGAATCGAATCGAATCAGGCCAGGCCCGCGAGGAAGGCGCGGACCGTGCTCGCAAAGGCGCATGGGTCCTCGAAGTGCGCCGCGTGGCCGGCGCCGGGCACGATCGCGACGTTGGCGGCCGCCATCGCGGCCGCCATTCCGGCCGCCAGCTCGGCGTAGCGGACGTCGAGAGAACCGGCCATCAGCAGCGCCGGGCAGGCGATCTCGCGCAGGCGGGGGGCGAGGTCGTCCTGGGTGCCGAGGCCGGATGCCCGCAGCGAGGCGGCCAGGCCGGCGGCATCGCTCGCGAGGCGGCTCGTGCGCAGGGCCTGGCGCCGCGCCGGGTCCACCTGTGCCTGGCTCGCCCACAGGGGCAGCCGCTCCCAGCGGTCGACAAAGGCCGCGATGCCCTCGGTCTCCAGCAGGCGCGCCAGCTCCTCGTCGTCGTCGCGGCGCCTTCTGCGCTCCGACTCCGAGCCCAGGCCGGGGTTGCCGCCCTCGAGGATCAGGGCGCGGACGCGGTCCGGCGCCCGGAGCGCGACATGCAGCGCCACGCGGGCGCCCAGCGAGTAGCCGAGCAGGGCGAAGGTCTGGTCCGCGACCGATTCCAGGACGTCGTCGGCCGTCTGCCAGAGGCTGCGGGGACCCACGGGGGAGCGGCCGTGGCCGGGGAGATCCAGGGCGTGCGTGCGGTATTCGTCCGCGAACATGCCGTCCCAGGTGGCGCCGCTGCCGGTGAACCCGTGCAGCAGCACGAGCGCGGGCCCGCTCCCGCGCACCGTCGCGTTCAGCCGCATGCGCGCACGGCCTCCGCGGCGGCCGCCCAGACGCTCCTGTGCTCGGCCAGGCTGCGGGCGCGGTCGCTGGGCACCTCCACCATGTGGGTGCCGCCGCCCGCGCGCCAGGCCGTGACGGCGCCGCGGAAGTCCTGCCACGTCTCCACGCGGCGGTGGGGAAGTCCATAGAGGGCTGCCGCATGGGCGAAGTCGAGCCCGTGGGGCGTGCCGAACAGGGGCTCGAAGGTGTCCTGGCTGAGCGAGGCCTGCGACAGGTAGGAGAAGATGCCGCCGCCGTCGTTCTGGACCACGACGATCAGCAGGTCGGGCGCGTACCGCTTCGCGGCCAGCAGGCCGTTCATGTCGTGGTAAAAGGAGATGTCGCCGACGACCAGGGCGGCGGGTGGCGCGACGGCCGCCACGCCGAGGGCCGTGGACACCACCCCGTCGATGCCGTTGGCGCCCCGGTTGGAGAGGACGCGCAGCGTCTTCTCCATGCCTGGCAGGAAGCTGTCCATGTCCCGCACCGGCATGCTGTTGCCGGCCAGCAGGGCGCTGCCGTCGGGCAGCGCCTCCGCAAGGCAGGGGAAGATACCCATCTCGGTGAGGTGGTCCCCGTCTCCTGGTGCGATGACCCCTCGCGCGTCGGCGTCGGCGCGCTGCCACCTCGCAGCGTAGCCGCCCGCCACGGGCCGGGCGCCGGCGCAGAGGGCTAAGGCCACGGCGTTCGGGTCGTGCGGCCAGACCTCGGCGCGCAGGTCGGGGTCGCGCCAGCCTGGGTCGACCACGATCTGGCGGCGGGCGGCGCGCGCCCATTCGCCAAGCGCCTTCGACGTGGGCGGCGCGCCGAAGCGCACCACGATGTCCGGCAGCATGGATGATGCGAATCCGGACTCCCGCAGGCAGGCATCGTAGCTGTCCAGCACGAGCGAGCTGTGATGCGGCCCGCACCGGAGCTGCGAGAGCGGGTCGGCCAGCACGGGCCACCCCGTGGCCGCGGCGAGCTCGGTGATCGCCGGGGCGGGCGCGTCCATCCCGCCGGCGATGATGATGCCGCGTTCCGTAGCGGGCAAGGGAGGGAGCTCAGGGGCGTCGTGCGGCAGCGGGGCGGGGCTCGGGACAACGGGGTCGGCGTCGACCACCGAGGGGACCAGGGGCTCGCGCAGGGGCAGGTTGATGTGCACCGGACCCGCGAACGGGGCCGTGGCGACGGCGACGGCCCTGCGCGCGAGGGAGGCGGCGCCTTCGGCGCCGCCCGGAACCCCTGGGTCGGCGAACCACTTCACATGCCCGCTGAAGAGCTTGACCTGGTCGATCGTCTGCGCGGCGCCCCAACCCCGGACCTCCGGCGGGCGGTCGGCCGTCAGCAGCAGCAGGGGCACGCCGGCGTGGTGGGCCTCGACGGTCGCGGGCAGCAGGTTGGCCACCGCCGTGCCCGAGGTGCAGACCACGGCCACGGGACGGTGCGAGCCCTTCGCCACGCCGAGGGCGAAGTAGGCGGCGGACCGCTCGTCGAGGTGCATCCACGCGTGGAGCGCCGGCTGGCTCGCCAGCGCCAGCGCCACGGGCGTCGAGCGCGACCCCGGGCACACGCAGACGTCCCGTACGCCGCAGGCCGCGAGGCCGGCAGCGAGGGCGCGCAGGTAGGCATAGGCGGCGTCGGCCTGGCTCATACGGCGCCAGGCCCGAGCGCGGCCAGCAGCGGCGCGAACTTGACCTCGGTCTCCGCATACTCGCGCTCGGGGTCCGAGCCGGCCACGACGCCGCAGCCCGCGTAGAGCAGGGCGGTCGGGCCGCGCAGGATCCCGGAGCGCAGGGCGACCACGAACTCGCCATCGCCGGCCGCGTCCACCCAGCCGAGGGTGCCGGCGTACCACCCGCGTGGGCGCGCCTCCAGGCGGCGGATGGCGGCCACGGCCGCGGGGCGCGGCACGCCGCCGACGGCGGGGGTGGGGTGCAGGCGCTCGGCCAGGGCCAGCAGGGCGCCCGGCGCGCCGGCCTCGGCGACCACCGGGGTGAGCAGGTGCTGCACGTTGGGCAGGGCCAGGATGGCGGGCGCATCCGCCACGTCGACGCGCCGGCACAGGGGCCGCAGCGCGGCCGCGACGGCGTTGACGACCAGGGCGTGCTCGCGGCGGTCCTTGTCGCTGGCGAGCAACTCGGCGGCGAGGGCGCCGTCCTCGGCAGGGGTGCGGCCGCGCGGCCGCGAGCCGGCCAGGGACGCGCTGCGCACGGCGGTGCCGCGGGTTGCGACGAGCAGCTCCGGGGTGGCGCCGAGAAAGCACCGGTCGCCCCAGCCCACGGCGAAGACCGTGCTCGCGCAGTGGTCCTGGGCCAGGCGGCGCAGGACGGCCTCCGCGCTGAACGGCCCGTCGGCCACCACGCGCTTGCAGCGCGCCAGGACGACCTTCTCGGCCTCGCCGCGCGCGATGGCGTCGGTCAGGGCGCGCACCCGGCGCGACCAGCCGGCGGCCTGCGGCAGGTCGGTGGCGCCGGTGATGGCGGGCGCCCGCACCGGGGCTGCGGGCGGCGGGGGTGGCGCATCGGCGCCGCCGTTGAGGGTCAGCCAGGCCCGCCCGCCGCGCAGGGTCGTCATCCGCGCGGGCAACACGGCGGCGGACGGCGGGAAGCGGCGCCAGTAGGGGTCGGCGGCGGATCGCGCGTCGGCCGGGTCGAAGGCCACGCCGCTGAAGAGCAGGGGGCCCGTGGCCGGCGCGCCGGCTGGTCCGTCGATCTGGCAGCCGGCGCGGGTGGCCGCCCACCAGGCGTCGACGGCGGCGAACGGACGCCCGGCGGGCGGCAGGTAGGTCAGGGCGGCGCCGCCGCCGACCAGGGCGAAGCCGTCGGCGGGACGCCACAGCAGGAAGGCACGGCCGGCGGCCGCCCAGCCGTCCACGAATTCGCGCACGGGGTCGCTGGGCGCGACCTCGGCAACGGTGCTGCGCAAAGGCGAAGCGGCAGCTTGGACGGCCGTGCTGCGCGCCGTCATGTCGTCATCAGGCACGGGCTAGACCCACCTCTTGGCATCCCCCGCCCGCCAAGGTGGCTGGCGAGGGCCCGACCGGTGCGACGGGCTGGCGCCCATCCCGCGGCAAAGTCTATCGCGTCCGCGGGCAGGAGCCAAGAAGAGGGTCCGGGGGAGGGTGGCGAGAGCGCCAGGCGTTCGACGAAAAACGAGGTTTTGGACGGCGGGGTCGGCGGGATCGCGCCGCGGAGCCAGGTGGGCGCGGGCGCAGCCGGCTTCTGGGCGGTGCACCCGAGGCCCGGCTTGCGGCCAGGGGAGCGGCAGGCTTGCGTGACGCAGCCGACCGGAGCCGCACGCGGCGGATCCGGACCATGCGAAACGAGACGCAATGGCGTCTGCGGTGAAATCCGGCCTGTGGCGCGCTCAAGCGGAAAAAGCGCCCAGGCAAGGACCCAGGCGATCAAGCGACACCCGTGGGGGCGCGGCGTGGCGCGGGGCGGGGCGTGACCGCCTCCCCTCCCCTCACACATCACATCACAGCGCCGCGATGGCCTCCCTCATGGCGTCGCAACGCTTGCGCAGCTGACTTGGCGGGCAGGGCAGGCAGCGGTTGAGCGCCGCCCACGCCAGCTCCTCCTGCGCCTGGTCGCCCTGGCCGTTCAGCAGGGTGGTGGCGGAGCGGACGATTTCCCAGAGCCAGCCGCGGTGCGCATACAGCGTCAGGGCCTGCGGGCGCAGGTCGCGGCCCCAGCCGGTCTCCGCCGCGTAGCTGCGGACGGCGGCGGGAAACCCCGGGCCGTTCAGCCGCCAGAGGTCGCGCTCGACCGGCGCCAGGGCGGCCGTGCCCCAGTCGATGAGGTGCAGGCGGCCGAGGCCATCCACCAGGAAGTTGTCGAGGCTCGGCGCCCCATGGGTCACGGCCCAGCGCAGCGGCAGGGCGCGCGCCTCGGCGTTCAGCCGTCGCATGGTGTTCAGCGCCACCTCGATGCTGCCGCGCTCCTCGTGCAGCAGGCGGCGGGTCTCGTCGGCATGGTGGCTGTCGCGCCGCGCCCCGGCCCGCAGCAGGCGGCGCACGGACTGGGCGAGGCGGTGGCCCAATGTGACGCGGCGGAGCTTCGGAAGAAACAGGCGGCTGCGGTGCACCTGCGCCAGCACCGCGGCCGCCGCCGCCGCATCAGCCGGCTCGGCCGCGCGGCCCTGCACAAACGGGAAGACCGACACCGCGTACGGCCCGTGGACGAACGTCAGCCGCCCGCTCCGGCTCCGGTACGGCGCCACCACCTGGGTCATGCCGCCCTCCTCGCGCAGGGCGAGGGGCACCGCCAGCGCCGCCTCGATGTCCGCCTCCGCCTCCGCGCGCACGAAGTGGCGGCCGCCCGCCACCAGGCCGAGCGCCTCCGTACCCGGCGGCACCGGGGTCAGATCCGCGATGGGCAGGCCATACCTGTCCTGCACCTGCCGCGCCAGGCCGTAGAGATCGATCCGCGCCTCCAAGACCAAGATCCCGCCCCCTTGAGCGCTCCCTCTCGGGCCCCACGCGCGGCCCGCGTGCGGGCACACGGCACCCTGCGGCCCCGCTCGCGCGCACATGGGGCCCCATTGGGTATGTATGCGGATGGAAGTGCTCGTTTCTGGGGGTCGCCGCCAGCGTCCGCGCCAGCGTGGCAACGCCCACCCCCGACCAGGGCCGAGGCATGCGACCGCGCGCCGCCTCCCCCGAACGTCCCCTTGCCCGCGTTGGCCCGCAGGGGCGGCCCGGATTGTATACTGATTCCCCGGGGGTGACCGCGCGGTGGCCGTGCCCTTCACCAAGATCCAGGGCGCCGGCAACGACTACATCTACCTCGACGGCATCGGCGCCGCCCTGCCGCCGGGCGATCCCGCCGACTGGGCGCGGCGCCTGTCCGACCGCCACTTCGGCGTCGGCGGCGACGGCATCATCCTTGTGCTGCGCGGCGAGTCGGCCCCATTCCGCATGCGCATGTACAACGCCGACGGCAGCGAGGGCGACATGTGCGGCAACGGCATGCGCGGCTTCGCCAAGTTCGTGCTGGAGCAGGGCTACATCAAGGAGCCCGTCTTCGACGTCGAGACGGGGGCCGGTCTCATCCGCCCCCACGCCGAGGTCAGCCCCGACGGCCGGGTGCACCGGGTGCGCGTCGACATGGGCACACCCCGCCTGCGCCGCGGCGAGATCCCCATGGCGGGCGCCCCGGACGGCCAGGCGCGCGAGGAACCCCTGCCGCTCCCCGATGGCCGCGAGATCGCCGTCACGGCGGTGTCCATGGGCAACCCGCACGCCGTGGTGTTTCTGGGCCGGCCCCCGGTCGACGCCGACGTGCTGGGCGACGGGCCCCTGCTGGAGCGCCACCCC
>JAJYVM010000085.1 GCA_021792015.1 Bacillota bacterium
GCCGCAGCGCCCACCGCGCCCACCCCCCGGTGGGACCGCAGTCTTGCCCCCGAGCGATTCCGCTTCCCCGCGGTGTGGACCTTCGACCCCGACGGCGGAGGCCACCGTGGGCGGAGCGGTGGGCGGCTCCCATGGCGGCCAAGCTCCATTTGGCCGCATCGGAACGTTTGGGCGCGGCGGCGCAGTGCGCCGCCGCTTCCGATACGCGCTTCGGGTCGGCGGTCCGGGAATGGCGGGTCTAGCGGCGGGAGGGCTCGCGCGCCCAGTCGGGCAGGTTCCGGGTCGACTCACCCCGGTTCCAGTCGGTGCGGGACTCGCCGCGGGGCCAGTCGTAGCCGCTGGTGGAGCCGGTGTAGGTCGTGCCGGTCGTGCCGTAGCCGGTGCCGGTGGTGCCGTAGCTGGTACCCGTGGTGCCGGTGGTGCCGTAGGTGCCGCCGGCCGACCAGGACGAGGGGCCGGAGTAGCCGGCGCCCACCGTGGAGTTGGGGAAGCGGCCGTACTCGCCGGTGCTGACCGTGCCGAAGTGGTCCTGGGCCAGGCGCTCCATGCGCTGGCGGACCTCCTCGATGTCGCGCGGGTGCGCCTCCTCGACGCGGTACTCGTTGCGGCGGTGCAGGTACTCCCAGATGCGGTGCTGCGACTCGTGGGTGTGGTGCTCGAGCTCGCGGAAGAGATGGTAGACGTTCTGGTGCGCCGCTTCGGTCGACGCCTCGCAGTAGAGCTTGGTTGCCGCCTTGCTCCCGAAGAGCATGTCGTAGGCGATGTCGCGCTCGGTGATGCCGCGCATGGGCGAGCCTCCTCCAGATCGAATCGGGCGCCAGCATGGCGCCGGGCCGTCAGCATTCTGGGGACCGGTGCGAGGCCAGGTGCGCGGGGGCGGGCACTCGGGCGACCGGCGCTGAGACGGGGACTGCCCCCGTCTGGGCGGGGCCCGTCGGCCACCGGCCTGCCCCCGCGCGGGTGCGGGGCGCGCTCAGCGCATCTCGCGCAGCAGCATGTCCACGTTGCGGTGGCAGCCTTCGATGCAGTCCTCGACCAGGCGCTCGAGCTCGGGCTCGCGCACCTCGCGGCGGAAGACCTCCAGCTTCTTGGCGCACAGGGTCTCCGCCTTGATGGCGTCCTCGATGAAGCCGAGCTCCTTGGTGGTGAGCGGCATGCGATCGCACCCCCTCTCGCGCGGGTCGCCCGCCGGCGGCTGCCCGGCCGGGTGTCGGCGGCGGCACTTGGTTGCCGCGGCTAGGCTTGCCGCGGATGGATGCCGGTATGCGCCTGGGCTCGGGGGTGAACGCTAGCGCCTGGGAGGCTCTGGCGGAGGCGTGCGAGCGCGGCGGAGGCTGAGACGGCGGGCGCGCGGTGGGGTTGGCGGCGCGGTGCTGGGGGTGGCGGTGACGGTCGCGGTGACGTTGGCGGTGGCGGCAACCCCGGCCCTGGGCGGCGCGACGGTCCTCGCCGCGAGAGGCGCGGCGGCCGGGGCCGGGGGGGCAGGGCCAGCTGCGACGGCGACTGCCACGGCGTCGGGGAGCGCAGCGGCCGCAGTTGGTGATGGAGGGCCGGCGGCCACGGCCAGCGGTGCGGCAAGCCAGGTGGGGCCCGCCGGGGGCGGTGTGCCTGCGAGGGGCATCTCCGCGGCCACCGGGAGCGGTGCGGGCGCGGCGAGACGCGGTGCCCGCGCCTCCCGTGCGGCCAAGGCCGCGGGCACTGCCGCGCCGTCTCATGCGCGCCCGCAGGCGGCGGAGGGTTCTTCCACCGCGTCTGGCGGCCCGTCCACCACGGCGGGTGGCCAGATGCCAACCGGCGGGCCGCTTCCGGCACCCGTCCCCGGCGCCGACAGCGGCGTGCGACTGCCATCCGGCTTCGCCGTCCAGCGCGTCCTGGGGGGCCAGGATGGCCCGGTGGCGGTCGCCTTCGACCCGTCGTCGGGGGCGGCGTTCGTCGCCGAAGAGGGGGGCAGCGGCGAAATCCTCCGGCTCCGGACGAGCGGCGCGCCGGCGACCGTGGCGGCGGGCGGCTTTCCTTTGCCCATCGGCGGCATTGTGGCGCGTGATGGGGTGGTCGACGTCGCCGCCGGGGGCGCCATCCTTCAGGTGCCGCAGCGGGGCGGCACCCGCAAGCCGCTGGCCGTGGGGATGCGGGGTCCCGTGACGGGGCTGGTGGCCACCGCGTCCGGCAGGCTGTTCGTCGGGGTGACGGGAACCGGCCACGTCGCGACGCTGCCCTGGGCGGGCGGCCCGCCGATGGTGGCCGCTGCCGGCCTCGGCACACCCACCGGCCTGGCGCTATCCGGCGGCGGGGCGCACCTATATGTGGTGGCCGACAACGCCGGCAGCGACGAGATCGTGCGGATTCGCCCGAACGATGCCCCCGACAACCCGCGGCAGGTGGTGGCCACGCTCCCGGCGGCGGCTGCGGCGGCCGGCATCGCGGTGGCGCCGCCAGGGCCCTTCGGTCCGGCCGGCACGCTGTACGTGGCGGTCAGCGGCGGGATCGACGCGGTCGACCCGGCCACGGGTGCCGTGCGGCCCTTTCTCGTCTCGGCGGGCGCGGGCGGGCCGCGGCGGCCCGCGGGCATCGCCTTCAGCCCGAACGGCCGCAGCCTTCTCATCGCCGACGTCGGCGCCACGTTCGCGAGCGTGCCGCTGCCTCTGACCGGCGCGGTCTGGGAGGTCTCGGCGAGCCGGGCGGCCGCGGTTCCGGCGATCCAGGTCAGCCCCGCGCCAGGTCCCCAGAACAAGGCCAGGCCCCTGCCGCCGCCATCGGCCTGGTACCGGCATCCCGACGCGCTCCTCGGCGGCGCCGCCGTGCTGGTCGTGCTCGCGGCGGTCCTGCTGGCGCAGTTCCGCCGGCGCCGGGTGTAGACCGACGCAAGCGGCCTCCGGCAGGCGCAACGGCCCTGGTCCCGCCCCGGGCGGCCTCCGGCATCCGCAGCCCATCCCGGGCGGCCTCCGGCATCCGCAGCCCATCCCGGGCGGCCTCCGGCATCCATGCCTTCGGGGTACGATGGGGCCGGACCGGGGGTGCGCGCGTGCCGGAGTGGCCCGACCTGAGCGTGGTCCGCCGCCGCCTCGAATCCGCCCTCGGCGGGCGCCGGATCCTGCGCGCCGCGGAGCTGCGGCCGCTGGTGCTGCGCCTGCCGGTCGCGGGGCCGCTTCACCGCCTCGTGGCGGGTCGGGTGCTGGCGGGCGTGGACCTCCGCGGGAAGTTCCTCGGCCTCACCCTGGACGACGGCGCCCAGCTCGTCGCCAACCCCATGCTGACCGGCGTCTTCTCGCTGGCGCCGCGCCGCGACGCCAGCATCCGCCTGGAGCTCGAAGGCGATCTCACCCTCGACTACGCCGACGCCAAGCGCATGGGGAAGGTGTACTACGTGCCGCCGGGGGTGTCGCGCGACGCCGCCGTGCCGGGCTACGCCGGCCAGGGCCCAAACGCGGACCTGGCGGGGATGGACGCGGCCGAGTTCGCCCGCCGCGGCCGCAGCCGGCGGTGCGAGGTCAGAAACCTCCTGCTCGACCACGCGTTCGTGGCCGGCATCGGCAATGCGTACGCCGACGAGATCCTGTGGGCGGCCCACCTGCACCCCAAGCGCCCCGTCCGCGACCTGGGCCCCGCCGAGTGGGAGGGTCTACACGCGGCGGTCCGCGACGTGCTGGCCGAGGCGGAGCATCTGGTGGAGGCGGAACTGCCGCCTGAGCTGGGGACCAAGGTCCGCTCGCACATGCGGATACGCGGCCGCGCCGGCCAACCGTGCCCGCGCTGCGGCGCCCGCATCGTGCGCCGCCACCTCGGTTACCTGGAGACGGACTTCTGCCCGCGTTGCCAGCCCGACCCGAGCGACCTGTTTCCGGTCCCAGAGCCGGGGCGGGGCTGGTAGGCGCCGCCTCGACCTCGTCGAGCCGCCCCTGCACCTCGACGGCACGGCCAGGCGCCGGCAGGTACTACGGCGTCTTCAGGCCGGTGCCTGTCACCAGGGCGACGTCTGTCCGCACGCCGCCGGGTACGGGTGGCCTGGGCCCCGCCGTCAGCCGGCCAGCGCCGCCTCGACCTCGTCGAGCCGCCCCTGCACCTCGACGGCACGGCCAGGCGCCGGCAGGTACTGCGGCGTCTTCAGGCCGGTGCCTGTCACCAGGGCGACGACCGTCTCCCCGTCGCCGAGGAGGCCCTCGGCCTTCGCCCGGGCCGCGCCGGCCAGGGCGGCGGCACCGGCCGGCTCGGCCAGCACGCCTGCCCGCCGGGCGAGCAGCGCGATGGCGTCCAGCAGCGCCGCATCAGCCACCGCCACGCAGGCCCCGCCGCTCCCGCGGATCTCGTGCAGGGCCGCGCCACCGCTGACCGGCGCCCCGACGGCGATCCCGTCCGCCAGGCTCTGCCCGGCCGCCGTCCGCACGTCACCGCCCGCTCGCCAGGCCCGGACCACGGGTTGGGCACCCTCCGCCTGCACGCCGACGATCCGCGGCAGCCGCCCCGGGGCCCCGCAGGCCGCCAGCTCGCGGAAGCCCTTACCCAGCGCGTAGAGGGTGACTCCGTCGCCCACCGGCGCGACCACCGCGTCAGGCATGCGGCGACCCAATTGCTCCCAGATCTCGAAGGCGACGGTCTTCTTGGCCTCGACGGTCGCCGGGTTGGCGCCCGTATTCCGGTCCACCCAGCCGAACGCGGCGGCCGCCTGCCGCGAGAGGCCGAAGGCGGCCTCATAGCCGGCCCGGACCTTGACCACCTGCGCCCCGGCCGCCAGCATCGGAACCAATTTGCCGGCGGCGACGGCCGCCGGCACAAAGACGACGGCCCGGAGGCCGGCCGCCGCGGCACCGATCGCCAACGAGGCGGCCACGTTGCCGGTCGACGCGCACGTCACCGTGCCGGCGCCCGCCCGCAGCGCCAGCTCCAGCACCAGGGCCGTGGCGCGGTCCTTGTTCGAGCCGCTGGGGCCGCGGGTTTCATCCTTCAGCCACAGGCCTGGGAGGCCGAGCGCGCGGCGCAGCGCCGGCGGGGCGATCAGCGGGGTGCCGCCGACGGCCAGCGGGTAGGCCACCGGGCCCGGCGGCAGCGGCAGCAGGGGCTCGTAGCGCCACATGCCAGGCGTGCCGGCACCTTCAGGGCCCGCGTGGGGCAGCAGATCCGCGCCGTACGCATAGCGCAGCTCGACCTGGCCGTGCGCCGCCGCGGCCTCCGCCGTGGGAAACCCCTCTCGCAGCGCCGCGTCCGCCGCGATGGCGGCAGCCGATGTCACATGTCCCACGGCCCGCGCCTCCCTTGTTCCTGGGGCCACGCCCTTCGCCGTCGCGCCCTGGGCTCCTGGCGGGGCGCCCCCTTGCAGGACTCGGTCGCCCCGCGGGGGAAGTCCGACCCGCCCCCACCCCACCGATTGAAGGAGGTCCGCACCACCATGCCGGACCAGGCCGAGACGCAAGCCGGCCACGACGTCATCGCGCCGCCCGCGGCACCCCGCCCCGCCAGCCCGCCCGCCCGCCAGGGCGCGCCCGCCGCCGTCCACGCGGCCATCACCGAGCGCCTGCCGACCTACATCGAGTGGCTGCGCACGGCCATCCGCCAACCCAGCGTGTCCTCGCAGAACCGCGGCGTGCGCGAGTGCGCCGCGCTGCTGGTGCGCATGATGGGCGAGGCCGGCATCGAGGGCGAGGTCGCGGAGACCGACGGCCTGCCCGCCGTGCTCGGCCGGGCGCCCGCCGGCCCCGCCGCCGCGGCCACGGCGCCGACCCTCCTCATCTACAACCACTACGACGTGCAGCCCGAGGACCCGGTGGCCGAGTGGTCGCACCCGCCCTTCGCCGCCGAGATCGTCATGGATCGCACGGGTTCCTCCCGTGCGATTGCGGGGTCAGACGGGCGCATCGTCGGCCGCGGGGCCACGGACGCCAAGGGCAACCTCATCTGCCACCTGGCGGCCGCCGACGCCTGGCGCCGCGCGACCGGCGGCCTGCCCGTCAACCTGAAGCTGATCTTCGACGGCGAGGAGGAGCGCGCCAGCCCCAGCCTGCCGGCCTTCGTGGGTAGGCGCGCCGCCGACCTGAGCTGCGACTACGCGCTCTCGTTCGACGGCGGCTTCAACGCCTCCAACCGCCCCTCCGTCACCCTCGGCAGCAGCGGCCTGCTCTTCGTGGAGCTGGTGGCGGAGGGCTCGACCCACGACCTCCACTCCGCCCGCGCCCGCCTGGTGAAGGCCCCCGCCTGGCGCCTGATCTGGGCGCTCGCCACCCTCAAGGGCCCGGACGAGCGCATCGCCATCCCGGGCTTTTACGACGACGCGCTGGCGCCCGACGCCGCCGAGCGCGCCATGCTGGCCGAGGCCGGCTGGGATGACGCCGCGCAGAAGAAGGCCCTCGGCGTCGACGAGTTCCTGCTCGGCGTCTCCGGCCCGGCTGCCCTGGAGCGGCTGCTCTTCCAGCCCACCTGCAACGTCAACGGCTTCGGCACCGGCTGGGTGGGCGAGGGCACCAAGACCGTGCTGCCGCGGCGCGCCGTCGCCCGGCTCGACTTCCGCCTCGTCTACCGCCAGGACCCGCAGGACCTGCTGAAGAAGCTCCGCGCGCACCTGGACGCCCAGGGCTTCTCGGACGTCAGGATCGCCAGCTCCTCGTTCATCGAGCCCTCGCGGGCGCCGGCCGGCTCGCCGATCGTGCAGGCCGTGCTGGATGCCGCCCGCGAGACGTATGGCGTCGAACCCTCGATCACGCCGCGCTCGGATGCCTCGGGCCGCCAGGGCTGCTGGCTGGGCGAGCGCCTGCACGCGGCCGGCGTGAGCACGGGCGTCGGCCCGCCGGACTGGCACGGCCACGCGCCGAACGAGTTCATGACGCTGTCCCACTTCGAGCAGGGCATCCGCTACGCCGCGAACATCTGGGGGAGGCTCGGCCAGGGCAAGTGATTCGTGAAGGCCGGCCGCCCTCGCGGCCGGCCCATGACCAACCGCGCGCAGCCGAACGCCGGCCTTTGACAGCGGGTGAGCCGCACCCAGGCCGGGCCGGGCCAGCCACCTCCGGTTGCCGGATGGCGTAGATTGAGGTTGGGCCAAGTCAGGTGGCGCTCGGCAGGGGGCGGTGGGGATGCAGGTCGATGGCCAGGTCACGTTCGCGGCGCCGGCGGATCGCGTCTGGGAGGTGCTGCGCGACCGCGACGTGCTCGCCAAGGCGATCCCGGGCTGCGAGAGCCTGGAGGAGACGGCGCCGGGGAGCTACAAAGCCAGCCTCAAGCTCGGCATCGCTGCCGTCAAGGGCAGCTATACGGCCGACGTGCTGATCAGCGACGAGCGGGCGCCGGCGCACTACCGGCTGAAGATCGCCGGCCAGGGCGGACCGGGCTTCGTCAACATGGAGGGCGACGTCGACCTCAGCCCCCAGGGCGAGCAGACCAGCGTCGGCTACAAGTTCGAGGTCCAGGTGGGCGGCATGATCGCGGCCGTCGGCCAGCGCATGCTGGGCGGGGTCGGCCGCATGCTGGCCGGCGACTTCTTCAAGGCCATGCAGAAGGCGGCGGAAGGGGGCGCGTCCTGATGGCCGGCGAGCAGGCGGTCCTGCGCGCCCTGGCGGATGTCGGCGGGGAGCCCGGGGCGCTGGCCACCGTCGTCCACGTCGACGGCTCCGCCTACCGGCGCGAGGGCGCCCAGATGCTGATCCTGCCGGGGCCGGCGGAGGCGCCGCACACCGTGGGGCTTCTGAGCGGCGGCTGCCTCGAGGACGATGTCACCGCCCACGCCCGCGACCTGCTCGGCGGCGGCCCCCCGCAGTTGCTGCGCTACGACCTGCGGGCCGACGGCGACGACCTCTGGGGGCTGGGCCTCGGTTGCAACGGGGTCGTTGACGTGCTCCTGCAGAGCCTGCTGCCGGGGCCGCTGCCGTACACGGCCGCCGCCCGCTGGCAGCTGGCGGGCCACGACGTGCTGGTCGCCACGGTCATGGAGGCCGAGGGGGAGGCCGTGCCGGCGCCGGGCGCGCAGATCGCCATCCGCGGGGACGGCGAGGCGATGGGCGGTCTCGGCGACCCGCATCTCGACGCGGTGGCCCTCGGCGCGGCCAGCGCGGCGGCGCCCTCGCACGACGACTGGCTGGAGCTGCCGGGCCGGGGCCGGGTGCGCGTCTTCTTCGACCACTGCATCGCGCCCGCCAGCTTCGTGATCTTCGGGGCCGGGGCCGACGTGCCGCCGGTCGTCGCCGCCGCGGCCCGGGTCGGGCTGCGCGTGTTCGTCGTCGACCACCGGCGCGCGCTCCTTGCCGCCGAGCGGCTGCCGGGGGCCGAGCGCCTGCTGGCGGTGCGGCCGGAGGACCTGGGCACGGGCCTGCACGAGGTGCCGATGCACGCCGCTCTGATCATGACGCACAACTTCGGGAGCGACGAGCACATCCTGGGCTACCTGGCGCACCGCCGCCCGCGCTACCTCGGCGTCCTCGGGCCGGCGGCCCGCACGGAGCGCCTGCTGCGCCGCCTCGCGATCGCGGACCCGCCGCCCGGCCTCTACGGTCCCGTGGGGCTCGACGTCGGCGCCGCCAATCCGGAGGAGATCGCCCTCAGCATCGTGGCCGAGGTGCTGGCGGTGCTGCACGGGCGCCAGGGCGGCCACCTCAGGGACACGCCCGGCCCCATCCACGCAGCCGCGAGCGCGCTGCCGCGGTGACCGGCGCGATCGTGCTGGCGGCCGGCCGCAGCAGCCGCATGGGCAGGAGCAAGCTGATGCTCCCCCTGGGTGGGCGCGCCGTGCTGTCCTGGACGCTGGAGCATGTGCTGGCGGCGGGGATCGAGGACGTCGTGGTCGTCACCGGACCCGACACCCCGGACCTGGTGGCCTTGATCGGCGAGGCGCCCGTGCGCCTCGCCCACAACGCACGTGCTCGGGAAGGCATGTCGACCTCCATCCAGGTGGGGCTCTTGGCCCTCAGCCCGGCCGTGGAGGCGGCCTTCGTCGTGCTCGGCGACCAGCCGACCGTCGGCCCCGACGTCTACCGGCGGCTGCTCCTGGCGGCCGGCGTCATCGCCGTGCCCGTCTATCGCGGGCAGCCCGGCAACCCGGTGCTGTTCCGGCGCGCCGTCTTCGAGGAGCTGTTCGGCGTGACGGGGGACGTTGGGGGCCGGGCGGTTGTGGCGGCCGACCCGAGCCGCGTGGCGCGCGTCGCGCTCGATCTGGCGCCGCCGCCCGATCTCGACACCCCGGAAGCGTATCGCGACCTGGCCGCCGCCTGGCCGTTCTGAAGGGATTTGTAGTCCAGACGACGAAACCCGCCGGCCAGGAGGCCAAGATTTGCAGGCGAAGGGTGCGATTGTCCCGATCCTGATGGCCGGGCTCCTGCTGGCGGCCTGTGGCAGCTCCGCCACCCCGGCGGCCAGCCCGACCGGCTCCTCCTCCTCCTCGTCGTCGGCCGCGGCGACCTCGAGCAGCAAGACCGTGACCCTCAACGTGGCCATGTGGTCAGCCCCGGCCGGCTTCAACGGCTTCACGTCCAGCAGCAGCTACGACACCGACATGGCCGGGCTGATGTTCGACACGCTGGTGTGGCAGAGCGTGGACCAGAAGTTCCACGCCGAGCTCGCGAGCAGCTGGACCGTGTCGTCCGACAGCAAGACCTTCACGTTCCACCTGAACCCGAACGCGAAGTGGACGGACGGCCAGCCCGTGACCGCCAGCGACGTGCAGTGGACCCTGGACACGGTCGCCAATCCGAAGGTGCCGGCGACGTACGGCAACTTCATGAGCGTCCTCGTGGGGACGAACAGCCAGGGCCAGAACCTGAACCCGAGCCAGCCGCTGGCGGGCGTCAAGGTGGTCGATGCCCACACCGTCCAGCTGATCACCAAGAACCCGACGGATCCGAACCTGCTGCTCTACACCATCGGCTCGAACATCCAGATCTATCCGGAGCACGTCCTGAAGGGCGTGGCGCCCGCCAGCATCGCCAAGGCGCCGTTCTTTCAGGACCCGACCGTCAGCGACGGGCCCTACGAGTTCGTGAAGTACGTGAACTCGCAGTACGTGCAGTTCAAGCCCAATCCGAACTACTGGCAGGGCGTGCCGAAGGTCAACCAGCTCTTCGTGAAGATCGTGCCGGCCACGAGCATGCTGGCGGAGCTGGGCGACGGCGAGGTTGACGCGACCTACGCCCCAGGCATCGCCGACGTGCCGCTGCAGGACTGGCCCAGCGTCGCCAAGCTCAAGAACGTCAAACAGGACCCCGTCGCCGGGACCACCATCCAGTTCATGGACATCAACACGGCCAAGCCCTACCTGTCCAGCCCGGCGGTCCGCCAGGCCATCACGATGGCCATCAACCGCCAGGCCATGGTCACCTCGCTGCTGAAGGGCCTGGGCAGCGTGCCGATCGGGCCGGTGAATCCGCTCTACACGAACTTCTACGACAAGAACATCAAACCGTGGCCCTACGACCCGACCAAGGCCAAGCAGATGCTGCAGGCGGCGCACTTCCCGTTCAGCCAGCCGCTGACGCTGCTCGTGCCCACGGGCAATCAGACTCGCATGGAGTCGGCGCCGCTCATTCAGCAGGAGCTGCAGGCCGTCGGGCTCAACGTGCAGATCCAGCAGTACGACTTCGCGACGATGCTGGCGCAGGTGGGCAAGGGCAACTTCGACTTCGCCCTCATCGGCTCCGGCTTCGGCGTGGATCCGTCCAGCAGCTCGATCTTCTTCTCGTGCCACGGCTCCCTGAACTTCGGCAAATTCTGCGACCCGAAGATCGACGCGGCCTACCAGGCGGGCGCGTCGACGGCCGTGCTCAGCCAGCGCCAGGCCGCCTACACCACCCTGCAGCAGCGGATCTACCAGGACGCGCCGTTCGTGTTCCTTTACATCTCCGACGGCCTGATGGCGTACAACACGCGCGTCAACCAGGCCACCATCCCGACCGCGTACGGCATGCAGCAGCCCTGGAACTGGGGCGTGCTGCAGTAGGCGGGCGGGGACTGGCCGCATCCGGGGCCGGGGGCAGGTTGCCCCCGGCCCTTTTGGTCGTGGGCGGCGGACCTGCGGTCCCGGCCACTCGGCCAGTGCGGCCGCTGGCCGGCGGAGGGTCGCGCGGTCGGCCTCGCGCAGGTAGCGTGGGGCGGGGAGGGAGCGCCACGGACGCGGCGCGCGCGGCTGGCTGGGACGGATGGGGTGCCCTGGCGCCCCGGGCCCCGGCGGGCGCGGGGTGAGCCGTGACCGGCGCCGCGAGCGCGCGGTCCTTGCGGCTGTCATCATCGGCATCGGGCTGGCCGCCGTCGACGGCACGGTGGTCACCACCGCCATGCCGACCGCGGTCCGCAGCCTGGGCGGGCTCGACCTCTATGCCTGGATCTTCGCCGCCTACACGCTGGCGGCTGCCGTCAGCATGCCGCTCTGGGGCAAGCTGGCCGACCTGCGCGGCAGCCGGGGGCTGTTCGTGCTCGGCATCGTGGTCTTCGTGGCGGGCTCGGGGCTGGCCGGCGCCGCGCCCACCATGTCGGTGCTCGTGGCCTGCCGGGCCCTGCAGGGGCTGGGGGCCGGGGCCCTTGCGGCCGTGCCCTACACCGTGCTCGGGGTCACCTTCCCGCCCGGCGAGCGCGGCCGGGTCATCGGCATGGGCTCGGCCACCTGGGGCGTGGCCAGCGTCATCGGGCC
>JAJYVM010000086.1 GCA_021792015.1 Bacillota bacterium
TAAGGCCATGACCTTGTCCCAAGCGGTCAACAGCTTGTATCGGATCGCGGTTGCCGAGGGCCACAGCACCTCGACGCTGCGGTTATCCGACCTGGCGGCCTGGGTGGTGCAGGAACTGGCGGCACGCGGGTTGGCCGGCGCTGAGACCGAGGCCACCATCCCCGGCGGAGGCCGGGCGAAGCAGTGGGACGTGGCGTGGCAGCACGACGGCAAGCACCGTCTGGCCGTCTCGCTGAAGTCGATCCTCAGGAATCTCGCTGGTACGGTTCCGAACCGAATCGACGACCTCATGGGCGAGGTCGCGAACGTGCAGCTGTACTCGCCCGAGATTGTCGTCGGCTACCTCATGGTCCTCGACACAGGTCAGGATAAATCTGGTAATCTGTGGGCGACCAGGCTCGCGGAGCGCCTCGACCGGCTCAGCGGCCGCCGTCCGCCGAGCTGGGCTGTCGGCATGGTTGAGGCTTCTGCCCTGATCCGGGTCGACTTCACGCACGGCTGCCGGCTGCTGGACGGTTCCGAAGCCGCCGCCCGCATGCTCGATGTCCTGGTCGCGGAGGTGCGGGCGCGCAATCCGGCGGTGGGAGGGGTGCAGGCTTGACGCTCACCGAGTGCACCAGTCTGTTCGCTGCCGAGGTGGGACGGCAAGGGATCGACCTGACCAACCTGGACATCGCGATTCCCCGGCTCGCAAAGACCCCCGGCGCGGCCGCCGCACTGGCCGCTGCCGTCTCGCGGCTGGATTCGACGCATCGCCTGGGGGTAGGGGATGCCCGGGATCTCCATGGCGTGACGGACGGCAGCGTTCACCTTGTGCTGACCTCGCCACCGTACTGGACGCTCAAGCGGTACCGGCCGCGCGAGGGACAGCTGGGACACGTTGCGGACTATGAGGCCTTCCTAGGGGACCTGCTGCGTGTTTGGACGGAGTGCCTGCGCGTTCTCGCGCCCGGTGGGCGCCTCATCGTCGTCGTTGGTGATGTGTGCCTTTCGCGCCGCCGGGCCGGCCGCCATCAGGTCATTCCCCTGCATGCCGCCATCCAGGAGCAGGGCCGGCGGGTTGGCTTCGATAACCTGGCGCCGGTCTTCTGGTACAAGATCTCCAACGCGCAGCTGGAGGTAAAGAACGGCTCGCGCTTTCTCGGCAAGCCCTACGAGCCCGGCGCGGTCATCAAGCACGACGTTGAGTACATCCTCATGCTGCGCAAGCCGGGCGCCTATCGCAGTCCTGCCCGGGAGCAACGCTTGCTCAGCTGGCTGGGCGAGGGGGATCACCGCGAATTCTTCCAACAGATCTGGTCGCTCCCCGGCGCGTCCACCCGCGCCCACCCGGCTCCGTTCCCGCTCGAGCTGGCGCAGCGCCTGATTCGTATGTTCAGCTTCGTGGGAGATACCGTACTCGATCCGTTCGCCGGCACCGGCACGAGCAATGCCGCAGCAGCCATGTGGGGTCGGAACAGCTTGGGCCTCGACATCGAGCCGGCCTACGTCCGGCTCGCCGAGTCCCGCCTCCTGCACCTGCAGGGCGACCTGCTGCGGCAGTTCAGCGTGGAGGTCGTCGCATAATCAGATTTGCTCCCGCAGCCGTTCTAGCCCCCGCTCCACCGCCTGTGCGTCATCGCCCCGCAGCGTCACATGGCCGAGCTTGCGGCCCGGACGCGGGGACTTGTCGTAGAGGTGCAGGTGGGCGCCGGGGACCGCCAGGACCGCGGCCGGCTCGGGCAGCGTGCCGATCAGGTTGACCATGGCCGCGTGGCCGCGCGGTGCCGTGCTCCCGAGCGGCAGGCCGGCCACGGCCCGGATATGGTTCTCGAACTGGCTGGTCTCGGCCCCCTCGATGCTCCAATGCCCCGAATTGTGGACGCGGGGCGCCATCTCGTTGAAGACCAGCCGGCCCCCGGTCTCGAACAGCTCCAGCGCCAGGACGCCGACGTAGTCCAGCTCGGCCAGCATGGCGCGGCAGTACGCCTCGGCCTCCTCCTGCAGCGCTGGCGTCAGGCCGGGCGCCGGCGCCCGCGAGAGCCGCAGGATGCCCTCGCGGTGGTGATTCTCCACGAGGGGGTAGAAGGCGGTCGCGCCGTCCTTGCCTCGTACCCCGAGGACGGACAGCTCCCGCGCGAACGCCACAAAGCCCTCCAGGATGAGGGGCGCTCCGCCCAGCGCCGCCCACGCCACCTCGACGTCGCCCGCCCCGCGCAGCACGGCCTGGCCCTTGCCGTCGTAGCCGAGGCGGCGCGTCTTGAGCACGGCGGGCAGCCCGATCGCCGCCACGGCCGCATCCAGCGACCGCCGGTCGTCCACGGCGCGGTAGGCGGGGGTCGGGATGCCGAGCCGCTGCGCGAGGTTCTTCTCCAGCAGCCGGTCCTGGGCCGCCTCCAGGGCCGCGGGCGGCGGGAGGACCGGCACCCGCGCCGCCAGCGCCCGCGCGCTTGCGACGGGGACGTTCTCGAACTCGTAGGTGACGGCCCCGACGCCGCGCGCCAGCCGATCCAGGCCGTCCGCGTCGTCGTATGCGGCCACGATGTGCTCGCAGAGGCCGGAAACCGGCGCGTCGCGGGCAGGATCCAGGCACAGGCAGCGGATGCCGAGCGGCGCCGCGGCCAATGCCAGCATGCGGCCGAGCTGGCCGCCGCCGATCACCCCGACCTTCATGAGGCGGCTCACGAGGCCGGGTCGGGGTGGTCGAGCACCGCCTGCGTCTGCTCGGCGCGGAAGGCCAGCAGGGCCGACCTGACCTCCGGGTGGCGGCCCGCCACGATCGATGCCGCCAGCAGCGCCGCGTTGACGGCGCCCGCGCGCCCGATGGCCAGGGTGCCAACGGGCACGCCGGCCGGCATCTGCACGATGGAGAGGAGCGAGTCGAGCCCGTGCAGGGCGTGCGACTCGACCGGCACGCCGAGGACCGGGAGGTGGGTCTTGGCCGCGACCATGCCGGGCAGGTGCGCGGCTCCGCCCGCCGCGGCCACGATGACCTCGATGCCGCGGCTGTCCGCCGCGGCGGCATACTCGAAGAGGAGGTCGGGCGTGCGGTGGGCGGACACGACACGGGCCTCGTAGGGCACGCTCAGCCGCTCCAGGGTGCGGGCGGCGTGCTCGACGGTCTCCCAGTCGGAGCGCGAGCCCATGATCAGGCCAACCAGCGGTTTCATGGGGGTAACCATTCCCTCCTGGCGCCAGCGACTCCTTTTCCGAACGATAGTCGGGGCATATCCGAGATATTGTTCGTCTTTGACGCGAAAAGATCGCACTTGATCCCCCGCCGACAGGGATGGCGTATCATAAAGACGAATGATGCCTCCGTTTCGAGGCCCGGCCCAACCTCCGGCCGCGCGAGCGAAAGGGGAGCGCGCCGTCCATGATCGACCGCTACACACGGCCCGCCCTGGCCCGCATCTGGAGCGCCGAGCACCGGCTGCGCGTGCAGCTCGACGTCGAGCTGGCCGCCGTGGACGGCTGGGCGGCGATCGGGCGGGTCCCCGCCGCGGACGCCGAGGCCCTGCGTGCGCACGCCAGCCTGGATCCGGCCCGCATGGCCGCCCTGGAGGCCAGCACGGGACACGACATCGCCTCGTTCGTGGAGGCGGTGGCCGAGACGGCGGGTCCGGCCGGCCGCTGGCTGCACTTCGGGCTCACCAGCAACGACGTGAACGACACCGCGCTCGCCATCCAGCTGGTGGAGGCGACCGACGTCCTGCTGGCCGGCCTGGATGCGCTGGATTCCGCCATCCTCGTCAAGGCGCGCGCCCTGGCCGACGTCCCGCAGATCGGCCGCACCCATGGCGTTCACGCCGAGCCGATCACGGCGGGCCTGGTCTTCGCCCGCTGGCATTCCGAGGTGCAGCGCGGCCGCCGCCGCCTGGAGGCCGCCCGCGAGGAGGTCCGCGTCGGCAAGGTGTCGGGCCCCGTCGGCACATACGCCGGCCTGGACCCGCAGATCGAGCGCTTCGTCTGCGAGCGCTTCGGCCTGCGGCCGGCGCGCGACGCCACGCAGGTCGTGGCCCGCGACCGCCACGCCGCCTACCTCTGTGCCCTGGCCGTGGTCGGCGGCTCACTCGAATACTTCGCCACCACGATCCGCGGCCTGCAGCGCACGGAGGTGCGCGAGGTCGAGGAGCCCTTCCGCGGCGGCCAGAAGGGCAGCTCGTCCATGCCGCACAAGCGCAACCCGGAGAAGTGCGAGCGCATCTGCGGCCAGGCCCGCCTGCTGCGCGCCTGCGCCCTGGCCGGCCTGGAGGACCAGGCGCTCTGGTTCGAGCGCGACATCTCCCACAGCTCAACCGAGCGCGTGATCCTTCCCGACGCCACCACGCTCCTCGACTACATGCTGGCCCTGCTCACCGAGATCGTGGCCGGCCTGCACGTCTACCCGGACGCGATGGCCAGAAACCTCGCCGCGACCCGCGGCCTCTGGTCCTCGGGCCCGGCGCTGAACGCCCTGATCGGCGCCGGCCTGCCCCGCGAGCAGGCCTACCGCCTCGTCCAGGAGCACGCGCAGGCGGCCTGGGACGGCGGCCCCACGTTCCAGGAGCGGCTGCTCGGCGACCCCCGGCTGCAGCCCGCGGCCCGCGCCGCCCTGTCCGACAGCTTCGATGTGAAGGCGCAGTTGCGCCACGTGCCCCAGATTCTCGCCGACCTCGGCGTGGACGAAGGCTGACGAAAGCCTGACGGAGCCTGGCGACACCTGACAAAGCCTCGCGACGCCTCACGAGGACTGACGAAAGCCTGAGGACGGCGGACCGCGGCGCAAGCAGGATGCAAGCAGGATGCAAGATGGATGAACGTTGGCGAAAGCGGATCGGAGGCGTGATCCCGCTGGACAAGCTCTACGAAGGCAAGGCCAAGATCGTCTACCCGACCGAGCGCCTGGACGAGCTGCGCATCGTCTTCAAGGACGAAGCCACCGCCGGCGACGGGGCCAAGCGCGCCAGCCTGCCCGGTAAGGGGGAGCTGAACGCGGCCATCGCCGCGGCCCTGTTCCGCGTCGTCGAGGAGGCGGGCGTGCCCACCCACTTCGTGCGCAGCGACGGCCCGGACGCGATGATCGTCCGCAAGCTGAAGATGCTGCCCGTCGAGGTCGTCGTGCGCAACCTGGCCGCCGGGAGCCTTGCCCGCCGCCTCGGCCTGCAGCTTGGCGCGGCCCTGCGCCGCCCCATCCTCGAGCACAACCTCAAGAACGACGAGCTGCACGATCCGTGGGTCAACGCCACGCACGTGGAGGCCCTCGGCATCGCCAGCGCCGCCGAGCTGGCGGAGGCCGACGACATGGCCATGCAGGTCAACCAGACCCTGGAGCCCTACCTGGCCGCCCGCGGCCTGATCCTGGTCGACTTCAAGCTGGAGTTCGGCCGCGACACCCAGGGCGCCATGCGCCTCGGCGACGAGATCTCGTGCGACACCTGCCGCCTCTGGGACAGCGTCAGCCGCACCCCGCTCGACAAGGACCGCTTCCGCCAGGATCTGGGCGGCGTGGTCGAGGCCTACCGCGAGGTGTGGCGGCGGCTGCTCGGCGAGGGCGGCGAGGGCGCGTGACCTTCACCGCCGACGTGCGGATCCACTACCGCCCCGGCACCCTCGACCCCCAGGGCCAGGCGGTGCTGCGGGCGATGCACAGCATGGGCCTGCCCGCCGTGCGCGACGTGCGCGTCGGCAAGTCGATCCGCCTCACCCTGGAGGCGGAGGATGCGGCCGCCGCCCGGGCTCTGGTCACACGCCTCTGCCGCGACCTGCTCGCGAACCCGGTCCTGGAGGACTTCACCTTCGACCTGGCGAGCGCAAGCGAGGTGCACGCATGAGCCGCACCGCCGTCGTGGTCTTCCCCGGCAGCAACTGCGACCAGGACGCCCTCTGGGCCCTCGGCGCGGACGCCGTGGCCGTCTGGCACCAGGAGGCGCGCCTGCCGGCGGACGTGTCCGCCGTGATCCTGCCCGGGGGCTTTGCCTACGGCGACTACCTGCGCGCCGGCGCCCTGGCCCGCTTTTCGCCGATCATGGCCGACGTGCGCCGCGCCGCGGACGCCGGCATGCCGGTGCTGGGCATCTGCAACGGCTTTCAGGTCCTGTGCGAGGCCGGTATGCTGCCGGGCGCCCTCGCCCGCAACGCCGACATCGCCTTCCACTGCCAGACCGTGACCGTGGAGGTCGCCGACGCCGACACCGCCTGGACCGCCGGCCTGCGCCGCGGCGAGCGGCTGCGCCTGCCGATCGCCCACGGCGAGGGCCGCTACTGGGTTGCCGACCTGACGGGCGTGCGCGTGGCCTTCCGCTACGCGGGCGAGAACCCGAACGGCTCGCTGGAGAACATCGCCGGCGTGAGCAACCGCGCCGGCAACGTGGTCGGCCTGATGCCGCACCCCGAGCGCGCCGCATCCGAGACCCTGGGCGGCGTGGACGGGCTGCGGATCCTGGGCGCCGTGCGGGAGGCCCTGCGATGAGCGGCCGCACGAAGGCGGTTCGTGCCGCGACCGCCAATGCGGTCGCGGACAATCCCGCGCCTTGGGATGCGGTCGGCCTGACCCAGCAGGAGTACCGGAGCATCGCCGCCGCCCTCGGCCGCGCGCCGGCGCCCCTGGAGCTCGGCATGCTCGGCGCCATGTGGTCCGAGCACTGCTCGTACAAGTCCTCGCGGGTCCACCTGCGCCGCCTGCCCACGACCGGGGACGCCGTCCTGGTGGGCCCCGGCGAGAACGCCGGCGTCCTGGCGCTGCCCGAGGGCTGGGCCGTCGCCATCCGGGTGGAGTCGCACAACCACCCGAGTGCTGTCGAGCCCTTCCAGGGCGCGGCCACCGGGGTGGGCGGCATCCTGCGCGACATCTTCGCCACGGGCGCCCGGCCCTGCGCTGTGCTGGACGGCCTCTGCTTCGGGCCGCCGGAGCAGGTGCGCGCGCGCCACCTGCTGCGGGGCGTGGTCGAGGGCATCGCCCACTACGGCAACAGCATCGGCGTGCCGACGGTGGGCGGCGCGACCGCGTTTGCCCCGGGCTACCGCGACAACCCGCTGGTCAACGTCATGGCGGCCGGGTGGCTGCGCGCCGATGCCATCCAGCACGGGCGGGCCAGCGGGCCGGGCAACCCGGTGCTGCTCATCGGCAACCGCACGGGCCGCGACGGCATCCACGGGGCGAGCCTGCTCGCATCGCGCAGCTTCGCCGAGGATCCGGCCGGGCTGCGGCCGGCCGTGCAGGTCGGCGACCCGTTCGTCGGCAAGCTGCTGTTGGAGGCCTGCGCGGAGCTTGCGGAGCGCGGCCTGCTCGTCGGTTGCAACGATCTGGGGGCCGCGGGACTCACCTCCGCAGCCTCAGAGGCGGCTGGGCGCGGCGGGATGGGCATCGAACTGGACCTTGGCGCCGTTCCGCTCCGGGAGCAGAACATGGACCCGTACGAGATCATGCTGTCCGAGTCACAGGAACGGATGCTCGTTGTGGTGGACGCCGCGGACGAGCGGGCGGCCGTCGCTGTTTGCGAGCGGTGGGGGTGCGAGCTCGCCCGGGTCGGCCACGTGACCGATGATGGCCGCATCCGGATTCGGGCCAGTGGGACCGTGGTCGCCGACATGCCCGTGGCGCTGCTCACCTCGGCGGCGCCGCGGTACCGGCGGCCGGCACGCCGCCCCGCCGCCCCGGCGCGGGCCCGACCCCCGGATCGCGACCTGACGGCGGTGGACGACTGGCTGGAGCGGCTGCTCGCCGCTCCCAACATCTGCAGCCGGCGCTGGATCTACCGCCAGTACGACCACCAGGTGCAGACGGCGACCGCCGTGCTGCCGGGGCAGGGCGATGCGGCCGTGCTGTGGCGCAAGGGGACGGGGTTTGGCGTGGCGCTGGCCCTGGACGGCTCCGGGCGCCTCTGCCGGCTCGACCCTTACGGCGGTGCGGCGCTGGCGGTCTGCGAGGCGGCGCGCAACGTCGCCTGCGCGGGCGGCCGTCCCCTCGGGCTGACGAACTGCTTGAACTGGGGCAGCCCGGAGGATCCGGCCACCATGGGCACCTTCGCCGCCGCCATCGACGGCATGGCGCGGGCGGCGCGGGCCCTCGCCATCCCCGTCACGGGCGGCAACGTGTCGTTCTACAACGAGACCAGCGGCCGGCCCGTGGACCCGACGCCGCTGGTCGGGGTGGCCGGGCTGGTGGCGGACATCGGCCGGCGGCGGGGGAGCGGCTTTCCGGAGGCCGGCCTGGCCGTGGCGCTGCTGGGGCCGGCAGCCGGACGCCTGGACGGCTCCGAATACCAGGTGCAGCGCTGGGGCGCGCCATCGGGCGCGCCCGCCCGGCCCGTCTTCGCGCTGGAGCGCGGCCTGCTGCGGGTTCTGGCCGAGGCGGACCTGCGCTCGGCGCACGACTGCGCCGAGGGCGGCCTCCTGGTCTGCCTGGCGGAGTGCGTGCTGACGGGCGCGGCGGGTGCTCGCGTCCGTCTGCCGAAGCCCCGCGGGCGGCTGGACGAGCTGCTCTTCGGCGAGGCTCCGGGACGTGTGGTCGTGTCGACGGACAACTACGGGGCGCTCGCGCGGTTGTGCCGCGCGGCCGGCGTCCCCTGCCGGAAGCTCGGCGTCACAGCGGACGGCCGCGACCTGGTGGCCGAGGGGCTCGGAACCTGGTCGCTGCGCGACGAAAGGGGCCTTGAGCCATGGCTCGCTTGATGCATCCCGGCCAGGCCCATGCCATCCATGGCAACGGGGAGCAGGATCGCCGCTTCGGCTGCGAGTGCGGCATCGTGGCCATCCACGGCCACCCGCGGGCGGCGGAGCTGTCCTATTACGGCCTGTTCGCTCTTCAGCACCGGGGCCAGGAGAGCGCGGGCGTGGCGACCGCCAATGGCGCGAGCCTGAGCGTGCGGCGCGGCATGGGCCTCGTCGCCGACGCGCTCAAACCGTCGGACCTGGCGGCCCTGCCGGGTGAGGATGCCGTCGGCCACACCCGCTATTCCACCACGGGCTCCTCGACGCTGGCCAACGCGCAGCCGCTCTACGCCCGGCTGCGCCAGGGCGAGGTGGCCATCGCCCACAACGGGAACCTGGTCAACGCCGCGGAGCTGCGGGCCCGCTGCGAGGCGGCCGGGTCCATCTTTCAGGGCGAGACGGACACGGAGGTCATCCCGCACCTGATGGCCCGGGCGGAGACGGACGACCTGACGGAGGCGTTCTTCCGCGCGCTGAGCCAGGTGCACGGGGCCTTCGCGCTGGCGCTGCTCGCGCCGGACCGCATCCTCCTGGCGCGCGACCCGAACGGCATCCGGCCGCTGAGCCTCGGCCAGGCCGGCGATGCCCTGCTGGCGGCGTCGGAGACCTGCGCCCTCGACGCCATGGGCGGTCGCTTCCTTCGCGACGTGGCACCGGGGGAGGTCGTGGAGCTGCGCGGCGGCCGCGTCGAGACCGTGGCGTCGCTTCCCGCCGGGCGGCCGGCCCTCTGCCTCTTCGAATACATCTACCTGGCCCGCCCCGACTCGGACCTGCACGGCCGCAACGTCCACCTGGCCAGGAAGGCGATGGGCCGCCGTCTTTGGCAGGAGGCGCCCGTCGCGGCGGACGTGGTCGTCGGCGTGCCGGACTCCGGGATCTCCGCCGCCGTGGGCTTCGCCGAGGAGAGCGGCATCCCGTACGAGATGGGCTTGGTCAAGAACCGCTATGTGGCGCGCACCTTCATCCAGCCGGCCCAGGCCCTGCGGGAGGCGGGGGTCAGCGTCAAGCTGAACGCGGTGGGCCGGGTGCTCTCCGGCCGGCGCGTCGTGCTGGTGGACGACTCGATCGTCCGCGGCACCACCAGCCGGCGGCTGGTCACCCTCCTGCGCGAGGCGGGGGCCACGGCCGTGCACCTGCGCATCAGCGCGCCGCCCTTCAAGCACCCGTGCTACTACGGCATCGACATCCCCACGGCGGGTGAGCTGCTGGCGGCCCGAAGGACTGTCGCGGAAATGGCGGCAGAAGTCGGTGCGGACAGCTTGGCATTTTTGAGTGAGGCGGGCGCGCGCAGTGCGGCCGCCGACGCCGCGGCGGCGGATGGCTTCTGCACGGCCTGCTTCACGGGCCAGTATCCGGTTGCCCCGCAGCCGGCCGAGCGGGCGCTGCGGTGAGCGGGCGAGTGGTCGTCCTGGCATCGGGTGAGGGCACCAACGTGCAGGCGCTGTTGGACTCCGGCCTGCCCGTCGTCGTGGTGGGATCCGACAAGCCACGCGCCCGGGCCCTGGCACGGGCTGAAGCCGCGGGCGCGGCGACGGTGGTGAACCGGGACCTCGCCCGATGGGGCGAGATCCTCGCCCCGTACAAGCCGGACGTCGTGGTGTTGGCGGGGTTCATGCGCATCCTGCCCGATGCGTTTGTGCTTTCCCACGACTGCATCAACGTCCATCCGTCGCTGCTGCCCGCCTTCCCCGGCCTGCGGGCGGCGGAGCAGGCCCTCGCGTATGGCGTCAAGGTGACGGGGTGCACGGTGCATTACGTGGATACCGGGGTGGACACGGGCCCCATCATCCTTCAGGCGGCCGTGCCCGTGCGGGCGGGTGACACGGCGGACAGCCTGCATGCCCGCATCCAGGTGGAGGAGCACCGCCTGCTGCCGGAGGCGGTCCGGCTGCACCTGGCCGGGCGCCTGCGCAAGAACGGCCGTCACGTCGAGGTGATCTGATTGGGGAAGCGAGCGCTGTTCAGCGTCTATGACAAGACCGGGGTCGTGGAATTCGCCCGCGGGCTGCACGAGCTGGGATGGGAGCTCCTGGCCTCGGGCGGCTCGGCGGCGGCCCTGGCCGCCGCCGAGCTGCCAGTCGGGCCGGCCAGCAACTACGAGGGCTTCGGCGGGAGGGTCAAGACGCTCCATGCACCACTTCACGCTGCGATCCTGGCCCGCCCCGAGGATGCGGCGGAATTGGCCGCGCTCGGAACGAGCCAGATCGACCTCGTGGCGGTGAACCTGTATCCCTTCCGCGAGCGGCCCGACGTGGAGACGATCGACATCGGTGGGCCGTCGCTGCTGCGGGGGGCGGCCAAGAACCACGCGCGGGTCACCGCCATCTGTGACCCCGCCGATTATCCGGCGGTGCTGGAGGAGATCCGCGCCGCGGGCGACACATCGCTCGAGACCCGGCGGTCCCTGGCGAAGAAGGTCTTCGCCCACACCGGTGCCTACGATGCCGCGATTGCCGCATGGCTTGGCGCCGATCCGCTGAGCTTCCCTGAGGAACTGGCCCTCGGCTGGCGGAAGGGGGCCCCGCTCCGGTACGGCGAGAATCCGCACCAGAAGGCTGCCGTCTACCTGGACGCGCGCGGCGGGCTCGCGGCCGCGCAGACGCTGCAGGGCCTGCCGCTCTCCTATAACAACCTCTGCGATGCCGACGCGGCGCTGGACCTGGTCTCGGCGTTCTCCGCGCCGGCGTGCGTGGCCGTCAAGCACGGGGGGCCCTGCGGCGTGGGCCTCGGCCAGGACGCGGCCGAGGCGTTCACCCGCTGCCAGGCCGCCGATCCCGTCAGCATC
>JAJYVM010000087.1 GCA_021792015.1 Bacillota bacterium
CGCTACGCCTGGCGCTACGAGATCGACCTGCTGCGGTGCATCTTCTGCGGCTTCTGCGAGGAGGCGTGCCCGGAGGACGCCATCCAGCTCACGCCTCGGCACGACCTGCTCAGCAATAAGCGCGAGGACTTCGTGGTCGGCAAGGCCTGGCTGACGGTGCCGCGCCAATGACGCTGGCCATACTGGGCGCGGCCGCCGTCGCGGCCGCCCTTGGGGTCATATCAGCGCGCAATCCCGTGCACTGCGTGCTCTGGCTGATCGCACACCTGGCCGCGCTGGCGGCCATTTTCCTGACGCTCGACGCGGAGTTCCTGGCCCTGATCCAGATCCTCGTCAACGCGGGCGCCGTGATCGTCCTGTTCCTCTTTGTCATCAGCCTGCTCGGTCCGAGCAAGGAGGCCGAGGGCCTGCTCGCCCGCCGGCGTGAGGTCCTGCCGGCCCTGATCGCGGGCGTCGTCTTCCTGGGCGCCCTCCTCGTGATGGGGCTGCAGCAGGCGCCCGCGCCCGGTTCCGTACCCGCCGGCTTCGGCAGCGTGCCGTCCATCGGAGGGGCCCTGTTCGGCCCCCAGCTGCTGCCGTTCGAGTTGACGGCGCTGGCCCTGCTGGTCGCCATCGTGAGCGTCATCACGCTGGCCGGGAGGTCGCGCCAGTCGTGAGCGCATACGTCGCGCTGAGCGCGGTGCTTTTCGCCGTGGGCGGGATCGGCCTGCTGGTCCGCCGCGATCCCCTCGTCATGATCATGTCCATCGAGATCATGTGGAACGCCGCCGCCCTGCTGCTGGTGGTCGCGGCCCGCTTCTACGGGGTGATGGCCGGGCAGGTCCTGGTCTTCATCGTGATCACCGTGGCGGCGGCCGACGTCGCCATGGGCCTGGCCATCGTCATGCACATCGCGCGGCGGGGCGAGTCGGTGGATGTGGACGCCCTGAAGGAGCTGAAAGGTTGATCGCACTCCTTGCGGTGGCGATCCCAGCCGCCGCCGCGCTCTTCATCGGCTGGGTGCGCCTGCCCCGCGGCGCAGTGGTCGGCGTGGCAAACGGCGCCATCGCCGCTTCGTTCATCCTTGCGCTGGTCATGCCGTACGGGGACCAGGTCGTCGGCACCTGGCTCCAGTCGGTGCCCCTTGGCTTTTTGGTGGATACGGTGTCCCATACCTGGGCCCTCGTCACCTCCGGCGTGGGCCTCTTGATCCTGGCCTATTCGGCGGCGTACATGGCCCACGAGCGGGATCTGTCGCGCTACTTCTCGTGCATGAGCCTGTTCGTGGCGTCGATGCTCATGCTCGTGCTCGCGGACGGCCCGATCCTGCTGCTCATCGGGTGGGCCGGCGTGGGCCTGGCGAGCTACCTTCTGATCGGCTTCTGGTACGAGCGCGAGACGGCTGTCGCCGCCGCCCGCAAGGCGTTTCTGATCAACACCGCCGGCGATGTCTCGCTGATGCTGGCCATCGCGCTGATGGTGGTCAACACGGGCCAGACCACCTACAGCGGCATCTTCGCCTCCATCGGCCACATCCCGGTGACGGCGGTCACCTGGTTCCTCTTCTTCGGCGCCGCGGCCAAGTCGGCGCAGATTCCGCTTCACACCTGGCTGCCCGATGCCATGGAGGGTCCGACCCCCGTCAGCGCCCTGATCCACGCCGCCACCATGGTGACGGCCGGGGTCTACCTGCTGCTGCGGTTTCATCCCGTCCTGGCCGCGGCGCCGTCGGCCGCGGAGGGCATCGCGATCCTGGGCGGCGCCAGCTGCCTGCTCGCCGGGCTCATGGCCATCCCGCAGCGCGACATCAAGCGGGTTCTGGCCTTCTCGACCATGTCCCAGGTCGGCTACATGTTCATGGGCGCCGCCGCCGGCATCGGCGCCGCGGCCCTGTCCCATGTGGTGACGCACGCCTTCTTCAAGGCCCTCCTCTTCATGGGCTGCGGCGTCGTGATGCACGCCCTGGGCGGCGACGAGCGCGACCTCTACAAGATGGGCGGGCTGCGCAAGAAGCTGCCTGTGACGGCGGCGGCCATGGGGATCGCCGCGCTGGCCATCGCCGGCTTCCCGCTGATGTCGGGCTACTTCAGCAAGGACGCCATCCTGGAGTCGCTGCTGGCGAACGGCCACCCGTGGCTCTGGGCGCTCGGGGTCGTGACCGCCGGCCTGACGGCGCTCTACATCTTCCGCATGTACTTCCTGACCTTCTGGGGTAAGCCCCGCAGCGAGCCGAGCGGCGACGAGTCCCTGCTCGCCTTCCGCTGGCCCATGGCGGTGCTGGCCCTGCTGGCGATGTTCGGCGGGGTCTTCGTGCGGCCGTTCGTCTGGTTCAGCGTGACATCGCTCGGCACGCTGGTGCTGGGGATCGCCGGCTTCCTCATCGCCTACCGGCTCTACGCCCTGCGCGGGCCGGTCGGCGACGCCTGGCTTGAGGGCGGTTTCGGCCGCCTGCTCCGCTCGGAGTTCGGGTTCGATGCCGCGTACCGCTGGCTGATCGTGGCGCCTGGCGCCGCCATCGCCTACGCCGTGGGCGCCGCGGACCGGTCCGCCATGTCCGGCTTGGCCGGCGGCGTGAGCGAGTCCGGGGCCGCCTTCGCCGGCTGGCTGCGCGGCTGGCAGTCCGGCGCGACCCGCCTCTACGCGCTGAGCATCCTGGCCGGCGCGGCCCTGATCCTGCTGTGGGTGGCGGTGCGATGATGATGATCTTGGCCATCGTCCTGCCGCTGGTGGGGCTGCTGCTGCCGCGGCGCGCCGCCTGGGTGGCCGCGGCGCTGGGCTTTGTCGCCCTGTGCTTCGGCTTCGGCACGAGCATCGACGTGGCGTGGCTCGGCGGCATCCACTTCAGCCTGGCGATGTCCGGCTTCGGGGCGGCCCTGGCCCTGCTGGCCTCCCTGAGCACGGCGGTGGTGGTGGCGGCGGCCCCACCGGGGCGGCGACCCCTTCTCCTGGCGCTGGGCGCCGCGGCCGTCGGGGTGTTCCTGGCCCGCGACGTCGTCGTGCTCTACGTCTTCTGGGAACTGATGCTGATTCCGGCCTACTTCCTGGTGGGCGGGCGCGCGGCGACCCAGTTCCTCGTCTATAACGTCGCCGGCAGCCTCTGCATGCTGCTGGGCTTTCTGGCCCTGGCCACCACCGGCGGCTTCGCGCTGCCGATGACCGTGCCGGCTTCCGGGCTGGTCCTGCTCGGCGTGATGCTGGGCTTTGCAGCCAAGGCTCCGCTCTGGCCCCTGCACGGCTGGCAGGCCGACGCCTACAGCGCGGCGCCCGCCGACGCGGCGGCCCTGATGGCCGGCGTCCAGAGCAAGGCCGGGCTGTTCGGCTTCTTCATGGTGGCCATGCCGGCGCTGCCCGCCTCCGCGCGGCCGTGGCTGCTGGCGTTCGGCATCATCGCCGTGCTGTACGGGGCGTTTGCCGCCATCCGCCAGGACGAGGTGCGGCGCCTGCTGGCCTACTCCAGCGTCGGCCACCTCGGGCTGATGTTCCTGGGCCTGGCTTCGGGGACGGCCTTCGGCGTCGAGGGCGCCATCATCCTGGCCGTCGCGCACGGGCTCTACACGGTGGCGCTCTTTCTCCTCACGGGCCGGCTTGAGGACGCGCTGGGCCGTCCCGCCAGGTTGGCCGACCTCGGCGGCCTCTACCGGGGCTCGCCGGGCATGGGCGCCATCTTCACCTTCACCGGAATGGCGGCGCTGGGCCTTCCGGGGCTGGCCGGCTTCCCCGGGGAGCTGCTGATCCTGATCGGCCTATGGTCCGTCAGCCCGTGGCTCGCGGCGGCGGCCGGCCTCGGCGTCGTGCTGGCGGCCGTCTACATGCTGCGGCCCATCCAGGGCATCTTCCTCGGCCCGCCGCGCGAGGGTCCGCGCGTGGGGGTCGTCTGGGCCCTGGCGCCCATGCTGCTTCTGCTGCTGGCCGTCGGCCTCGACCCGCAGCTCCTCTGGGGGGTGGCGCACCCATGATTGTGACGGCGCTGGCCGTCCTGGGCCTGGGCGGCGTCGCCCTGCTGGCCCTCGACCTCTTCGCGGAGGGATACCTGCCCCTGCTGCGCACCGTGGCCTTTGCCGTGCTGGTGGCCGCGGGCCTGCTGCTGCTTGGCGGCACGGGCGTACCCGCGTTCGCCGGCACCTCGCTGGTCGACGACACGATGGCCCGCCTGTTGGGCGCATTGGCCGCCTTCGCCGCCGCGCTCGCCGTGCTTCTGCCGCCCCCCCTCGGGGACGCGGCCGACCGCAAGCAGCGCGGGGCCGGCTACCTGGCCCTCCTGGCCTGGGCCACCGCCGGCATGGTCCTGCTGGCGGCCGCCGGCGATCTGCTGACCCTGTTCCTCGGCCTGGAGCTGCTCTCCCTGGCCCTGTACGCCCTCACGGCCTACGGCGTGAGCGGCCCGGGCGGCGAGGCGGCCCTGAAGTACTTCCTGCTCGGGGGGCTCGGCTCCGGCCTGGTGCTCTATGGCGGCGCCCTCGTCTTCGCCGGCTCCGGCCGCCTGAACTTCCTGAGCCAGGCGGTGAGCGGCGGGCCCCTGGTGACTGCCGGCCTGGCGCTCTTGCTGGCCGGGCTCGCGTTCAAGCTGGCGCTCATGCCCTTCCACCTCTGGACCCCGGACGTGTACGAGGGCGCGCCGACCGGCGTGACGGCGTTCATGGCCGTGGGCACCAAGGCGGCGGCGTTCGCGGCCCTGGCCCACCTACTGCTGGCGGGCTTCCCCCAGTCGGAGCCCATCTGGGCGCCCCTGCTGATCGTCATCGCCGTGGCCTCGCTGCTGCTGGGCTACGCCCTGGCTGCCCCCCAGCGCGGCATCAAGCGGCTTCTCGCGTACTCGAGCATCGCCAACGCCGGCACCGCCGCCCTGGCGCTGCTGCTCGGCGTGCATGCGGGCAGCGTCCTCATCCTGTACCTTTACACCTACGCCGTTGCCACCTTCGGCGCGTTCGCGTGCGTGGCCGCCGCCGGCGGCGACCTGGTCGGCCTGCGGTACCGATGGCCCTGGCTGGGCGGCGCCATGCTGCTCTTTCTGCTTTCGCTGGCGAGCGTGCCCCTGACGGCGGGTTTCGCCGGCAAGCTGGTCCTCCTGCTCGGGCTCATGCAGGGAGGCCGCGGCGTCCTGGCGATCCTCGTGATCGTGTCGACGGTGATCGGCCTTTACCCGTACTTCAAGGTGGCGCGCCTGGCCATCCAGCCGGCCGAAGCGGAGCCCGCCGGGGTCGCCTGGGGCCCGGCCGCCGTCGTCGCCGCGTGCGTCGTGGCCACCCTCGCCCTGGGCCTGTGGCCGGCCCTGCTGCCCGGCGCGTAGAAACCTCCCGGCGTGCCGCGGGGATCGCGCGCGCCCCGGCCGCCGGGGGCGGCGCCAGCCGCGCGTGACGTCCACCCTGCTGGCCACCGGGGTGGGGGGCGCTTCCCTTCCGATTCTGGTAATCTGGAAGTCCGAGGTCGGCGGAGCGGGAGTGGTCAGTTGAAGACCGAGGTGGAGCGGCTCCCGGAGGGCCGCGTGGAGTTGCGCGTCGAGGTCGATCCCCCGGCTGTCGAGGAGGCGCTGGACCAGGCCTACCGCCACCTGGCGCGGACGCTCGTCCTGCCCGGGTTCCGCCGCGGGCGCGCGCCGCGCAGCATCGTCGAGCGGATGCTGGGCCGCGAACGCCTCTGGCGCGATGCGGTCGACCCGCTGGTGCAACGCAGCTTCGACCAGGCGGCGACCGAGCTGGGCCTTGAGCCGGTGGAGTCCCCGCAGGTGGACTTCGACACGATCCCGGACGCGGGTGAGCCCTTCGCTTACAAGGCTGTCTTCACGAACAAGCCCGAGGTCACGCTCGGCGACTACCGCGCCATCCGCATCCCGCCCGAGGCGGCTCCGGTCACGGACGCTGACGTGGACCAGGCCCTGACCGAACTGCGGCAGAGCCGGGCCCGCTGGGTGCCGGAGGAGGAGGCCGCCGCCGCGGACGGCATGATGGTCACGGTGGATGTCACGGGCACCGTGGACGGCCTGCCGGTCCCGGCGGAGAGCGGTGTCAGCGGTGTGCTGGGCGAGGGCAACCTGCGCCCCGCCATCGAGGATGGCCTGCGGGGCATGCGCCCCGGCGAACAGCGCGAGGTCGAGATCAGCTTCCCGCCCGAGGACGCCGACGCGAGCCTCGCGGGCAAGACCGGCCGCTTCACCGTCAGCCTCATCGAGTTGAAGAAGAAGCAGGTGCCGGAGCTGGATCCGGAGTTCGCGCGCGAGGTCTCCGAGGGCTCCACCACGGTGGAGGAATTGCGCGCCGAGGTCCAGAAGACACTAGCCCGCGTCGCGGCCTCGCGTGCGGAGGATGCCGTCGGGGCGGCCGCCCGCCAGCGCGCCGTGGACGAGGCGACCGTTGAGGTGCCGTCCGTGATGGTGGAGCGCCAGCTCGACAGCATGCTGCGCGACATGGATCGCCAACTGGAGCGGGCCGGTGGCTCCCTGGCCGGCTACCTCGAGCAACAGGGCCGGCAGTTGGAAGACATGCGGGCCGAGATGCGCGGGGACGCGGAGCGCCAGGTGAAGACCCAGCTTGTGCTTGACGCGATCGCGACGCGTGAGGGGCTGACCGCGAGCCCCGACGAGGTCCGTCGCGAGATCGAGGATATGGCTTCCCAGTACGGTCCTTCGGCCGGCCAGGTCCGCCGACTGCTGCAGCGTCCGGAGAACCTTGCGGACGTGCGGGCGGAGCTCAGGCTGTCGAAGGCCGCTCGTTTTCTCCGTGAGCTTGCGCTCCGCGGCGATGACGCGGCCGGGTCGGGCGCTGGGGCTGCGGCGTCCGGGCCTGCGGACGGCGATGTCGGGTCCGCGCAAGGCGACGCCGAGACCGGGGCGGCCGCGTCGGCTCCGGCGGAGGCTCCCGCCCAAGCCGCGGAGGCGCCAAAGGCCGGCCCCGGTGGCTCGGCGAGGCGGCGGAGCGCCCGCGCGGCGGATCCCGCGGTCGCCGCTGAGGCTGCCGAGAGCGCCGCGGCCGGTGAGCCGCCCGGCGCCGCCGGCAGGAGTGGCCGTGGCTCCCGCGGCACGGGCACCCGCCAGCGGTCGGCCGCCGCCCGTCGCGGTCCCGAGCCCGACCCGGAGCCGGAGGCCGAGGCAGGCGCCGGTGCCGGCCCCCAGCCAGAGGACCAGCCTGAGGATCGAGCGGAGGCGAACGCATGAGCGGGCCGCAGTCGCTCCGGCAGCAGATCGTCCGCGGGATCCGCGACTACATGGTGCCGATGGTCATCGAGCAGACCAGCCGCGGCGAGCGGGCCTACGACATCTACTCGCGCCTGCTCAAGGACCGCATCGTCTTCATCGGCACGCCGATCGACGACGCGGTGGCGAACCTGGTGATCGCGGAGCTGCTCTTTTTGGAGACGGAGGACCCCGACCGCGACGTCCAGGTGTACATCAACTCGCCGGGCGGCGTCGTCGAGGCCGGCCTCGGCATCTACGACACGATGCGCTACATCAAGCCCGACGTGGCGACGATCTGCGTGGGCCAGGCCGCCAGCATGGGGGCGGTCCTGCTTGCGGGCGGCACCCACGGGAAGCGGTATGCGCTGCCCAATGCCCGCGTTATGATTCACCAGCCCTCGGGGGGGGCCCAGGGCCGGGCGTCCGACATGCGGATCTGGACGGAGGAGCTGCTCAAGGCTCACCAGAAGCTGATCGATATCCTGCATGAGCACACCGGCCAGCCCAAGGACAAGATCGAGGAAGACGTGAAGAAGGACTACTTCATGTCCGCGGATGAGGCCAAGGAATACGGTATCGTCGACGAGGTCTACACCCCGCGCAAGAAGGGGGGCGCCGCCCCGGGCCGCTAGGGGAGCGGTGACGGGGCAGGGGCATGTTCAAATTCACGGATGAGAAGGGTCCGCTGAAGTGCTCCTTCTGCGGCAAGCACCAGGATCAGGTGAAGCGCCTGATCGCCGGTCCGGGGGTGTACATCTGCGACGAGTGCGTTGAGCTCTGTAACGACATCATCGAAGAAGAGCTCAACGAGGAGATGGATTTCGACCTCAAGGACGTGCCCAAGCCGCGCGAGATCAAGGCCGTCCTGGACCAGTACGTCATCGGCCAGGAGAAGGCCAAGCGCGTGATGGCCGTCGCCGTGTACAACCACTACAAGCGGGTGAACATGGGCGGCAAGATCGAGGACGTCGAGCTGCAGAAGAGCAACATCCTGATGCTCGGCCCCACCGGCAGCGGCAAGACGCTGCTGGCGCAGACCCTGGCCCGCATCCTGAACGTGCCCTTCGCCATCGCCGACGCCACCTCGCTCACCGAGGCCGGCTACGTCGGCGAGGACGTCGAGAACATCCTGCTGAAGCTGATCCAGGCCGCCGACTACGACATCGAGAAGGCCGAGAAGGGCATCGTCTACATCGACGAGGTCGATAAGATCGCCCGCAAGTCGGAGAACCCGTCCATCACGCGCGATGTCTCCGGCGAGGGCGTGCAGCAGGCGCTGTTGAAGATCCTGGAGGGCACGGTCGCCTCGGTGCCGCCGCAGGGCGGCAGAAAGCACCCGCACCAGGAGTTCATCCAGATCGACACGACCGACATCCTGTTCATCTGCGGCGGCGCCTTCGCGGGCCTGGAGCACATCATCCAGGGACGCATCGGCCATAAGACCATCGGCTTCGGCTCCGAGCTGATGAGCACGAGCGGCCAGGACCGCAGGGTCGGAGAGATCCTCTCGCAGATCATGCCGGAGGACCTGCTGAAGTTCGGCCTGATCCCCGAGTTCGTGGGCCGGCTGCCCGTGATCGCCACCCTGGACGCCCTGGACGAGGAGGCCCTGGTGCGCATCCTCACGGAGCCGAAGAACGCCCTGGTGCGGCAGTACCAGAAGTTCTTCCAGATGGACGGCATCGACCTGGAGTTCGAGCCGGACAGCCTCAAGGCCATCGCCCAGCAGGCCCAGAAGCGGCACACGGGCGCGCGCGGCCTGCGCGCGATCATCGAGGAGATCATGCTCGACGTCATGTACGACATGCCCTCGCGGGTCGATATCGGCAAGTGCGTCGTCACCAAGGACGTGGTGAACGACAAGAAGGCGCCGATCCTGGTGGCCAGAAAGCGCAAGAAGGAAGAGACGGCCTGAGCGAAGCGAGGGCCGAGGCCCGGTCTTCGTGCCGCGACGCGTCAGCGTCGCGGCTTTGTTCGTTCCGGGGCGGCGCCCACGCGGTGGATGGTGGAACGAGGCCGCCCCTCCGCGGTGGTGACTATAATGGTCATGGAGGTGTGGTCATGGCGGTCACGAGCGTCAGCGACTTGAAGGCGCACCTCAGTGCTTGGTTGGAAGCGGTCGAGCGTGGCGAGGAGGTGGTCGTCACTGACCGGGGGCGGCCTGTCGCAACGCTCGCGCCTGTCCGCGGCCTGGAGGGCGAGGATGAGCGCACGGTGCGGCTCATCGCCGCCGGGGTGCTGCGGCCGGCCCGGCGGCCGCTAACCCAGGATTTTTGGGACATGCCACGGCCACGGGTTCCGGGAAATGCGCTGGTCGAAGCCATTCTCGCAGAGCGGGCCGAGGGCTGGTGAAGTTCTGGGATGCATCGGCCGCGGCCCTCTTATGCGTTGCTCAATCCGCATCGGACAGGGCAAGGGACTGGGCCCGTGACGACGGGATCGTGGTGTGGTGGGGCACACGTGTTGAATGCTCCTCCGCGATCGCCCGTCTCCGTCGAGAGGGCCTTTTCAGCGACGATCAGGAGGCGGCTGCACGCGCCGCGCTCATGCGCCTGGTTGAGGGCTGGCGGGAGGTTGCTCCGTCCGAGGCGTTGCGAAATCATGCCCTGCGTCTGGTCCGCCTGCATCCGCTCCGCGCCGCGGACGCCCTCCAGTTGGCAGCGGCCCTGGAGTGGATGGAGGGCGACCCCAACGGCGCGACCCTTGTCACAGGGGATCGCCAACTCGGCCGTGCCGCTCAATCGGAGGGTTTCGAGGTCTGGAGTCCGTTTGCCCCGCCCGAGCCCTGAGTGGCGAACCGCTCCAGCAGCGCTCCGATGAACCTGATCCCCCGCATGTAGTCGGCGACGCGGATGCTCTCGTTGGGGGCATGGGCGCGCGCGTCGTGCCACCAGAGCCCGCCGGCCGTCACGACCGGGACGCCGAGCCCGGCCGAGAAGAACGACATGGGGCCGCTGGCCGCCATCACGGGGTAGACGACGGGGTCGGCCCCGTAGCAGTCCCGGGCGGCCGCCAGAGTCGACCGGACCACAGGCGCGTCCGCCGGCGCCTTCGCCGGACTCAGCTTCGCGTGGGTCACGATCTCCACGTCCTGAAAGCCGCGGCGGTCGAGGTGCGCGCGCAGCAGGCTGAGCACGAGATCCGGCTCCAGGTCCGGAACCAGGCGGAGCTCGATCTTGGCCATGGCGGCCGTGGGCAGCACGGCTTTCAGACCGGGTCCCGCGTAGCCGCCCTGCAGGCCCTGGATCGTGCAGGTCGGCTCGAAGAGGTGCTTTCTGAGCAGATCCGTCCCGTGCAGGCCACGGAGAAAGCGTGGCAACTGCAGGTCCTGGAGCATCGCGGCCTCGTCGAACGGGATGCGGGCCAGCAGGGCGAGGTCCTCGTGCGAGGGCGGCCGCACATGGTCCATCAGGCCGTCGATCGTGATGCGGTCATCGGCATCCTTCAGCGAGGCCAGGGCCCACACCAGCCGCCACGGGCCGCTCGGCACGACCGTGGCCCAGCTGGAATGCATGTCGACGCGGGCCGCCCGCACGCGCAGCTCCGCGTGCAGCACACCCTTCAGGCCCAGGGTGACGATGAAGCGGCCGTGCTCGTCGAGCGCCCCGCCCTCCCAGAGGCAGCCGTCGGCGGCCAGCAGGTCCCGGTGCGCCTGCACGAACGCCTCCAGGCTCGGGCTGCCGATCTCCTCCTCGCCCTCGATGACGAACTTGACCGTCAGGGGCAGCTCGCCGTGCACGCGCCGGTAGCTGGCGATGGCCTGTACCCGGGCCATCACGTCGCCGCGGTTGTCGGCGACCCCTCGGGCGAAGATCTTGCCGTCGCGCGCCTCGGCCGCGAAGGGGTCGGAGTCCCACGCCTCCAGTGGCTCCGGCGGCTGGACGTCGTAGTGGTTGTACATGAGCAGGGTCGGCCGGCCGTGCCCGATGCGGCCGTAGACGACCGGCGCCCCGCCCGTCGCGAGCACCTGCACATCCTCGCAGCCAAGGCCGTGCAGCACGTCCGCCGTGGCCGCCGCGCTCTCGCGGACCCCGATGCCCTGGCCCGTGATGCATGCCACGCGGCAATACGCGCGCAGCGCCGCCAGGTACTCGGCCGCGTGGGCGTCGACGTCCGCCGCGAAGTCGCTCACTCGTAAAAGTCCGGGGACTTCTTCAGCGTCGCCCACTGGGCCGGGTCGTG
>JAJYVM010000088.1 GCA_021792015.1 Bacillota bacterium
GACGACCTCCGAGAACTGCGGCTCGGCATCCTGCTCCATGACGCTACGGATGTGGGCCAGCTGCCGCTCCAGGTCGCCGTGCGCCTTCTGGTCGTGCGAGGAGACCCGGCCGTAGACGGCCAGGACCCGCTGTTTCGGAGCGGGCGGCGCTTCTCCGCGCAGGCGGCGGATCTCGCTCTCCGGTACCCGGCGCTTTCCGCCCGGTGTGCGCACGACACGGATCTTGCCCTGCTCATCCCAGTGCCGCACCGTCTTCGGATGCACGCCGAGCATCTTCGCCGCACGTTCCACCGGAATGAGTTGGTCCATGCTCCCACTCTAGCAAACGGGTGTTTGGAGATCAGTGGGTCTAAACTGATCCGAACCATCTGCACTGTGGCTGGCAGTTACGAACCCACTTAACGTTCGCGGGCGCCGCCGGGCCCGCGGGCCGCGTGCTGGCCGTGATGTCCACGCCGCCTCCGGGCGGCGCCTTTCCCCGTCAGACCTGTCCGCGACGGGCTGGCGCAATGTGTTTACGGTGCCGGCGCAGGCGTGATCCGTCCCACCGTCGAAGCGCGAGCCCAGCGGGGTGAAGATGATGGGTGGTCCGCTTGACGGGGTGCTGGTCTGCGACCTGAGCCGCGTGCTCTCGGGGCCTTACTGCACCCAGATGCTCGCCGACCTCGGGGCGCGGGTGATCAAGGTCGAGCGTCCCGGGACGGGGGACGACACGCGCGCCTGGGGCCCCCCCTTTGTCGGCAGCACCGCTGCCTATTTCATGTCCGCCAACCGCAACAAGGAGAGCATCGCCGTCGACCTCAAGCACCCGGACGGACTGGCGGCCGTGCGGGCTCTGGCGCTGCGCGCGGACGTGCTGGTCGAAAACTTCCGGCCCGGGACGGCCGATGAGCTCGGCCTCGGCTATGCGGCCCTCTCCGCGGAGAACCCCGGCCTCGTCTACGCGTCGATCTCCGGTTTCGGGCAGACCGGCCCCTATCGGGAGCGGGCCGGCTACGACGCCATCGCCCAGGGCATGGGCGGCATGATGGCGATCACGGGCGAGCCGGACGGGGCGCCGGTGCGGGCCGGCGTGGCGATCGCCGATATCGGCGCCGGCATGTTCGCCGCCTTCGGGATCGCCTCCGCCCTCTTCGAGCGGGCTCGCTCAGGGCGCGGCCAGCAGGTCGACTGCGCCCTCGTGGACGCGCAGGTGGCCTGGATGACATACGCGGCGGCCAACTACTTCGCCACCGGCGAGACGCCGCGCCGTTATGGCTCCGCCCACCCCAGCATCGTGCCGTACCAGGCGGTGGCCGTCGGCGACGGCTTCATCATGCTGGCGGTCGGCAACGATGCCATCTGGCGACGCTTCTGCGCGGCCATCGGCGAGCCGGAGCTGGCGACCGATGCGCGCTACGCCACAAATCCGGACCGGGTCGCCCGCCGCGAGGAGGTGCTCGCCCACCTCGACCGGCGGCTGCGTCAGCGGGGCATGGCCGAGTGGCTGGACGCCTTTGAGAGGGCCGGGGTGCCGGCCGGGCCCATTTACACCATGCCCCAGGTCGTGGCGGACCCGCAGGTGCAGGCCCGGGAGATGGTCGTCGCGCTGCCCCATCCGGAGGCGGGTCAGGTGCGGGTGACGGGCAACCCGGTCAAGCTTTCGCGCACGCCGGGGGAGGTGCGCGCAGCGCCGCCCCTGCTCGGCCAGCACACGGACCCGGTCCTCGCCTTCCTTGGCTATGGCCCGGACGAGATCGCCCGCCTGCGGGCGGAGGGGGCCGTGCAGTGAGAGCGGAAAAGGCGCCTTCATATTCTCCTGTTGTTCCCGGTCTAGCATCCGAAATGCGGCAGGCATGGGTGGTCGCAGGGCCGCCGTGGCAAGGGGTGGGGCGTGTTGGTCTGGGTCAAGCGCGGCATATGGCTGGTCGTGGCCTTGGCCGTGGTGTTCGCGGTCTATAAGGGCAGGAGCCTCCTGGCCTCCTCGTCGGCCAAGTCGGCGGCACCCACGATCGCCACGGTGCCGGTCAGCACCGGCCCCGTCGTGGAGACCGTGTCCGACCCCGGCACCATCGAGTCGGCCACGTCGACGACCGTCGTCGCCGAGGCCGCCGGCCACGTCAACACCATCGCCGTGAAGGTCGGGCAGGTCGTCAAGCAGGGCGCCACCCTCATCCAGCTCACCGACGATTCCGGGCTCGGGGCGGACGTCGCCGCCGCGCAGGCGTCCCTGGAGCAGGCCCAGGCCCAGCTGCAGGCCGATGAGAACCCCGCCATCAACATCACGCAGGCGCAGATCCAGGCGGCGCAGATCGCCGTCCAGCAGCAGCAGCTCACCATCCAGAACGAGGAGAACACCATTGCCCAGCTGACGGTCAAGGCGCCCTTCGCCGGCATGGTCACGGCCGTGAACGCGATACCCGGGCAGCCGGTGAGTGGCGGGCAGGGACTGGTCACTCTGGTGGACGACAGCCAGACCTGGGCCGTCATCCAGGTGGCGGAATCCCTCCTGCCTGAGATCCAGGTTGGCGGCCCGGCCTCGGTGACCATCCAGGCCACGGGGACGACCCTGGCCGGCACGATCAGCGACATCGGCACGACGCCGCTCGGCTCGACCGGCACCTCGGCCACCTCGGGGACCGCATCCACAACCCGCGGCTCGTCGGCCGCATCCACCTCCACCGAGCCGACCCAGCCGGTCACGATCGTGCTGCAGAACCCGCCAAGCGGCCTGATCGCCGGCGAAAGCGCCATCGCGACCTTCACGCCCACCGGGCCCCAGAGTGGTTCCGCCGGGCCGTTCACAGCGACGGGCGTGGTGGCCTACCCGCAGACCGTCACGGTCTCCGCGCAGCAGTCCGGCACGCTCGCCAGCATCGCCAGCGTGGGCCAGCAGGTCACGGCCGGCCAGACCGTGGCCGTCGAGACCAGCACGGCCCTGCAGGAGCAGCTGAAGCAGGATCAATTGACGCTCCAGTCCGACCAGGACAACCTGAACAACCTGCTGCACCCGCAGCCGGCCTCGCAGACGACCATCCAGTCGCAGCAGGCCCAGGTCAACTCCCTGCAGCAGCAGCTGGCCCTCCGCCAGCAGGCCTACGCGAACCTCACCATCACGGCTCCCATCGCCGGCGAGATCACCTCGATCAGTGTCATCCCCGGCGACGCCGTGGCCCAGGGAACCACGGTGATGACCATGCTCAACCCCGACGCGCTGCAGGCCCAGGTCACGGTCGACGAGCTGGACATCAGCAAGGTCAAGCCGGGCCAGACGGCGACCGTCACCGTCAACGCACTGCCCAACCGGACCTTCACCGGCAAGGTGCTGCAGATCATGCCCACGGCGACGGTCAGCCAGGGCGTCAGCACCTATCAGGTCAACGTCTCGATGCCCAACAACCCGCAGCTGTTGACCGGGATGTCGGTGCAGGCCGCGATCCAGGTGGCCAGCGTGCCGAGCGCGACCCGGGTGCCGGGCGAGGCCGTGCAGAACGCGAACGGCCACTACTTTGTCATGGTGCCCACACCGACCGGGGGCCAGCGGCCACAGCCGGTGCAGGTCGGCGTGATCGGCGACACCTGGACGCAGATCACCTCAGGCCTGACCCCGGGCCAGCAGGTCGTGGTCGCCGCCGTCGCCGCGAGCGGCTCAGCGACCAACTTCCGGGGCGGTGGGTTCTTCCTGGGCGGGGGCGGCGGCGGTCCGCACGGCGGCGGTCCGCGCGGGGGAGGCGGCTAAGCCGATGGCCAGCAACGGCAACGACATCGTGGTCCGCCTGAAGGGCATCGGCAAGGTCTACGCGTCCGGCGCCCTGCAGGTGACGGCCCTGGAGGATATCAACGTCGAGGTGGCGCGGGGCGAGATGGTGGCCATCACGGGGCCTTCGGGCTCCGGGAAGTCGACGCTGATGAACGTGCTCGGGTGCCTGGACCGCCCCAGCAGCGGCGTGTACGAGCTGGGCGGGCGCAACGTGGCCCGGATGGGCGACGACGACCTGGCGGCGATGCGCAACCGGTTTCTGGGGTTCATCTTCCAGAACTACAACCTGCTGCCGCTGCAGTCGGCGCAGCAGAACGTGGAGCTCCCGCTGATCTACCGCGGGATGGCGCGCCGAGCCCGCCACGAGGCGGCGCGGGCCGCCCTGGCGGCGGTCGGGCTGAGCGACCGCATGCACCATCGTCCGGCGGAGCTGTCGGGCGGTCAGCAGCAGCGCGTGGCCATCGCCCGTGCCCTGGCCGCCCAGCCGGAGGTGCTGCTGGGGGACGAGCCGACAGGCAACCTCGACAGTCGCACGGGTACGGAGATCATGGCGCTGATTCAGCGCCTGAACGAGCAGGGGCTGACCGTGATCATGGTGACCCACGACCCCCGCATCGCGCGGCACTGCCGCCGGGTGGTCTCGGTGGCCGACGGACACATCGTCGGCGACGAGCAGGTCACCGACCGGCTCATCGCGCAGCCGGGCGCCGCGGAGCCGGTGAGCGCATGAACGTCGCCGAGGCCTTCCGCCTGGCGTGGGGCGGGATTCTGGCCAACAAGCTGCGGAGCTTTCTCACCGCTCTCGGCGTCATCATCGGCGTGGGGGCCGTCATCGCCCTCGTGGCGGTGGGGCAGGGCACCACGCAGGCGATCACCCAGCGCCTCTCCGCCCTCGGCAGCAACCTGATCATCGTCTTCGGCGCCCCCAACAAGGGCGTGCGCCTGACGGCGGCGGACGCGGCGAACGCGCAGAAGCAAATCCCCTACCTGACGGCCTCGATGCCGGTCGTGAGCGGCGGCGTGACGGTCGCCTGGCAGGCCCAGAGCTACGCCACCACGCTCAACGGCGTCACGCCCAACTATCCGCAGATGCGCAACGCGCCGGTCGCCGACGGGAGCTTCTTCACCGCGCAGGACGTGCAGAACCGCAGCCTGGTCGTGGTGCTGGGCCAGACGGTCGTGCAGCAGCTCCAGATGACGGGCAACCCCGTGGGGCAGACCGTGTCGGTCAACGGGTACCCGGCCCAGGTCGTGGGCGTGCAGGCGGCGATCGGCGGCAGCACGGGCGGGCAGAACCAGGACGATATCGTGCTGATGCCGTACACCGCCGCCCAGCGCATCCTGGGCACCGCGTACGTGAATCAGCTGTACTTCCAGGTCGGAAACGGCAACGACGCCGGCATCGCCACGGCCTGGCTGCAGGCCCTCTTCGACCACCAGTTCGGCCGCAGCCAGTCCGTCAACGTGCTGAGCCAGGATCAGCTGCTGAGCACCGTCGCCTCGACGACGGCGACCTTCACCCTGCTCCTGGGTGCCGTCGCCGGAGTGTCGCTGCTCGTCGGCGGCATCGGGATCATGAACATCATGCTGGTCTCGGTGATCGAGCGGACCCGTGAGATCGGCATCCGCAAGGCGGTCGGGGCCCGGCGCTGGCACCTGCTGGCCCAGTTCCTCTTCGAGTCGGCCACCCTGTCCTGCCTGGGCGGTCTGATCGGCATCGCAGCCGGCGTCTTCGGTGCGCGGGCGATCGCCCAGTCCGGCAGCTACCATGCGGTCGTGACCTCCGGCTCGGTCATCCTCGCCTTCGCCTTCGCGGCGGTCGTCGGCATTGTGTTCGGGCTCTGGCCGGCCATGCAGGCCAGCCGTCTCGATCCGATCGTCGCCCTGCGCCACGAATAGCCTGACGCGCTGAAAGCCTTGCAGCAGTAGTGACGGCGCCCCTTCGCGGGCGCCGTCGGCGTCCTTCAACATCCCCTCGCGCTCCCCGATAAGAACAGTGGAGCCGACGTGACCCGGGCCGCCGCAGCCATGGAAGGCACAGGTGATTCCCGGATGCGTTCGACGGATGCGGGGTGCGGGCTGCCTGCCAGGGACGGCGGCATGGGACCGCACGTGCCCGCGGACATGGCAGTGTGTGATGGAGGGGAAGCCGTGGCTGTTCCAATGGACGTCCTCCGGCCGGGCACCGCGCAGGATACCGCCGTGATCCAGTTCCGCGCCGGCTTGGTCGGCCTGCCTTCCCTCAGCCGCTTCCTCCTGGTCGCGCGCGGGCCGACGCCCTGGTGGTGGCTGCAGTCGCTGGACGTGCCGGCCATCGCCCTGGCGGTGATCGACCCGCTGCGCGTCGACCCCCACTACGGCCCTGTCCTTCCGGACACTGCCCTGCGCGACGTCGAGGCCGCCTCCGTGCGGGATGTGGCCCTTCTCTGCGTCGCCATCCCGGAGCCGGATGGCTCCGCCACCATCAACCTCATGGCGCCCCTGGTCATCCATGTTCCCAGGCGCCTGGCCGTCCAGGTCGTCCTTGAGCCGGGCAGCTACCCCCTGCGCCACCATTTCCAGCCCTGATAGGAGCGCTGCGGCGCTGGCGACCGGCTCGGGCGAGCCGGCCCGGCTCGCGCAGTAGGACCGCTGTGGCCGGGCGCCAATGATAACCGCGCGGACGCGCACCGTAGCCGCAAGGGGCGGCGAATCACGCGGCCGGCAGCGCGGGTCCGCCTTCCACCCATGCGTTTGCGGTGAAGCTGCCGCCTCGGCGCGGCGTGAACACGCGCGGGAGCTGGATGGCTGCGGCCGTGAACGTGAACAGCCGCGGCCCGGGGGAAGCCGGCTCCGGCGCCCGGAGTTGCGGGTTGCGCGCCGCCAACCGCTGTGCCGATCCCTGGCTGGCCGCGTGCCGGGTCCCCTGTCACAGCAGTGCGCGGCACCCCACCGCCTGCCCGGTCTGCATCAGCTCGGACGCCGGATTGCCGCCGTCTGCGGTATGGCCGGCGATCACCCCCACGTGGGTGACCAGCTTGCCACGCCGCACCTCCCGAGCAACCGGCCCGGGAAGTGACGGCGGTTCACGTACCGCCACTCCCGGGTCGGATCCCTTCGAGGACGGACAGCGGTCTGGGTGAACGCGGCGGGAGCCTACCTACCAAGGTGGATCGCCGCGAACTCGGGCACCGGCCATCTTTGGAAGCGCTCACCTGCACCGAGCAGGCGGCAAGGGAGGTTCTAGCCGGCCTCAGACCGCGCCGCCATTGCTGACGACCACGTCCGTCTGGGGCCGTTACACCAGGATGCTCGAGTGGTTCGGGCGACCCGCCGCGTCTGAGCCGGAGACCGACGCGCTCGCCGTCACCGCCAGCGGCAAGGACGGCCCCGGCGGCGGCGCCTGAATTGTCCGGTCCCCCGGGGGCGGGGTTGCGGTTGGTGGTGACCGTTGCGGCATGCGGACGACGCGTGCGGCGCGGACGGCCGCTGCTGCCGTCACGGCCATGACAGGCCCGGTGGCGCGCCACCACGGGCGCCCACCGGGGCGGTCGGGTTGCGCCCAAGGGCGTCACCCCGCTCCCGGGCTGCCGCTTCCTGCGTCCGGCGACGCTGCGCCGCTCAGAGGCGGCCTGCCAGCACCTGGGCCTCGATCCAGGGCATGACCTCATCCAGCACCGCCCGCAGCGGCGTGTCGGCCCGGAAGCCGAGAACGCGCTCCGCCTTGGTCGTGTCGGGCACGCGCCGCTGCACATCATGGGGATAGGCCGGGTCGCTGACGAAGCGAAGCGGCTGATCCGGGTGGACGCGCGTCCAGATCATCGTCGCCAGCTCCATGACAGTGGTCGCCACCGGGGTGGACAGGTTGAAGTCCTCGTTGCGGGCTGCCGGCGTCTCGACGCACAGGCGGATGCCGTGCGCCACGTCGCCCGCGTACGTGTAGTGGCGGACCTGCTGGCCCGAGCCGAGAATGTGCACGGGATCCTGGCCGAGGATGATCTTGTGGGCCAGGTCCGGCAGCACATGGCTGAGGGCCAGTTCCGTGTTGCCCGACGGAAGCAGGTCGGCGGCCAGGGCGCGGCTCTCCCCGATCCCCACGCAGTTGAACGGCCGCACGATCGTGTACGGCAGGCCATGCTGCTCCCAGGCCGCCCGCGCGAAATACTCCGCCGCGAGCTTCTGGAAGCCATACGACGACTTCGGCGGCGGGCAGTCGCGCTCGGATCCCTCCGGGCTCGGAAACCGGTCAGTGCTTTCGAACACCATGGAGGAGGACACGAGAACGATCTTGCGCAGGCGGCCGGCCCGGTGAGCCGCGATGGCGGCGTCGAAGGCCGCGGCCGTGATGCGCTCGTTCTCCGCCAGCAGGTCATAGGGGAAGGCGTGGAAATAGCTGATGCCGCCGATGCGGGCCGCAGCCGCAATCAGGATGTCGCAGCCGTCGAGGAGCTCGCGCATGAGTTCGGTGTCCTTGGCGTCGCCGAGGACCGCCCGGTAGCGCGCGTCGTGATCATAGCTCCGCTCGACCTGGCCGTACTTGCTGCCGTTATCGAGGCCGATCACCTCATGACCGGCCTCCAGCAGCTCCGGCACGAGGTAGCCGGCGATGAAGCCCGACGCGCCGGTGACGCAGATCCTCACACACGCGACCCCCTGCCTAGAAAATTCCATATGTCCACAACCGGCGCCCTTCCGAGCTCGGCCCGGCGATAGCAGGGGTGCGGCGTGGTGATCACGAGCACATCGGCGGCCGCCACAACGGCGCCGAGCGGTAGGAGGGCGGGGTCGTCGACGTACGGGTCCGTGCAGAGGACGGTGGCGCCCTCCAGCTCGAGCAGGGCCTTCAGCTTGTATGCCAGCGAGTCGCGCGCATCATCCACCCCGGCCTTGAAAGCCATGCCCAGCAGGCCGACGGTCCGCCCGCTCAGGCCGTACCGCCCGCGCAGACGGGCCGTGACGTACTGCGGCAGCCCCTCGTTGGCCATCATGGCCGCGTGGCCGAGAAAGAAGCGGTTGTTCGTGGACGCCGAGAGCTGCATGGTGTCCTTGAACAGGCACGGCCCGGCCGCAAAGCCCGGCCGGGGCAGATCCGCTGCGCGCGGATAGTTGTGGGTCATGGCGCGGAAGACTTCCTCGAAGTCGGCGCCGAGGTCTTCGGCCATCATCAGGAACTGGTTGGCCGCCGCGAAGCGGATGTATCGCCAGGCATTGGCGAACAGCTTGGCCAACTCGGCCTCCTTGGGGCCCACCTGGACGATCTCGCAGCCCAGGGAGGCGAAGAGGACCGCCGCCCGGTCGACGGCGGCCGGTGTGAAGCCCGCCACGATCTGAGGCAGCTCCGCGATTTCGCGCAGGGCGGCGCCCTGGGCGATGCGCTCCGGGCAGACCGCGAGGTCGATCTGCAGCCGCTGGGCCTGCAGCCAGCGCCAGACGCCCTCGGCGGTGCCCGGATACATCGTGCTCCGGAGGACCATGAGCTGGCCGTCGCGGAGGTGCGGCCGGTACTGCTCGAGGACTTCGTGGATCGCGGCGAGCGCCGGGGAGAGGTGCCCGTCGACGGGCGTCCCGACCACGAGCAGGACGACCTCTGCTTCGGCAAGGTCCGCCTCCTCGCTGGCCACGCGGAGGTGCCCCGCGTCCAACGCCTGACGCAGGGCCTCCGGCGCGCCCTCCTCAGCGAACGGCATGACGCCGCGGGCGACCTTCGCCCGTGCCGTCGCGTTCACATCCAGCAGGCAAACGTGGTGTCCGCGCAGGGCCAGCCCGATGGCCAGGGGTAGACCGACGTGGCCGCACCCGCCGATGACGCCAATGTCCAGGGTTGGCGCGACCACGCCCGGCCCGCCGCCTTGGACCCTCGCCAGGCTTGGTGCGGGCCGGTCGGCGACGGCGGCACCGAATGCGCCTCTCGGGGCGGGGTGCGGGCGTGTCATCCGACGGCCACCTCCTGGCGCGAGCCGGCGGCGATCATGGCCACCAGGCGCTCGGGGCTATGATCGCGGGCCCACTGTCCGGCGTGCGCCCACGCGCCGTCGCGGTAGTGGTCGTGGTGCTGGACCATCTCCATGATCAACTCGGGGACGTCCTCCACCGCGGCCGCCGTCAGCCCGACGGAGCCGAGGGGGCAGCCACCCGGGTAAGCGTGCCGGGTGTCGAGGTAGTCGACGTGCAGGGCCAGCCCTGGAAGGGGCTGCGCCTCGTATGCGTTGGCCAGGCCGAGCGCGATGTGCTGCGCCTGTGGGGCAATCCGGAACAGCCAGCTTCGCGCGTCGCCCCCGCCGGCGAAGCGTCCGAGCACGGCCCGACTCCTGCCGCAGATCGTGTCGCCGAGCCCGGACTGGATCTGCTGCGCGAGGACGTACGCGGGAACCGGGAGGTCGCCCGCGCTCTGCAGCCGCAGGGTCACGATCGCGGCATCCGCACCGCCCGGCTGGGGGAGGCGGATCGCGGTGTGCGCCCCGGTGGGTGCGGCTGTCAGGCGCTCGATGTCCCCCGTTGCGACCACTGGCGCTCGCTTCGGCAGGTCGGCAAGGTATGCGGCGCTCGGACGCGCCAGCTGGTCGGACATCCACGTCCCGCTGGGCACGATGGCGGGGACGCCAGCGCTCAGTGCCTCGATGAGGACCCCGGAGCTCCGTACAAAGTAGCGGTTGCTGTCATAGGGCAGCAGCGCGACATCAGCCGAGAGGATGAGGTCGCGGTACGCGTCCGAAGTAAGGGCCTCCGGGAGGAGCCGCAGCCCCGGGCCCGCCATCTGGGCGAGGTGCCAGCGGGCCATGGCGGTGTCCGACTCGGCGCACGGCGGGTTCGGGAGGTTGCACTGGATCACGAACTCGACCTGTCCCGTCTCCACGTAGCGGCTCCAGAGCCTGTGCGTGACGTAGGGGAGTGCGCCAAAGCCCTTCTCGCGCCGGGCGTCGCCGAAGTAGACGACGCGCAGCGGCCTGCCTGCGGGGCGCGGCAGGTGCGCCGGCCGCAGCGTGGGGTTGACGGGGTAGGGGATCGTCCCGAATGGCAGACCCTCGAGCAGGAAGCTGAGGTCGGCTGCCAGGAAGTCGGTGTCGGCATAGAGGTGGACCTGCTCGGGAGGCAGGCAGCCCAGGAGCTGGCGGAAGGCGACCCGCCATGACGCGACGATCGCCTCGCACCCATCCGTGCGCGTTCGCTGGATCGAGGCCCGGAAAAGCAGGTGCCACGACACCTCGCGCGCGTTCGGATGGCCCTTGACGAGCTGGACGAGGCCGACGACGTCCTCGATCTGGCACGAGGACAGTAAGATCGTGTCGCCCGGCCCCGCGGCAATGGCGTCGAGGAGCCCTCCGGTCTCCGCCGCGAACGCCTCGATGCGCTCGTTGAGGGAGCCGACGGTCCACCCCCGCGGTCCTTGCCGTGCTCCGCCGCAATCATGCGTATAGGTCGGCAGAATCGGCACCCCGAACGGCTGGCCGATGTCCGCGGGGCACGAGCGGTGGGCGACCAGAAGGGGACTCAGCCCGGCGCGGCTGGCCG
>JAJYVM010000089.1 GCA_021792015.1 Bacillota bacterium
TACCCCGCCCGCATCCGCCCCAGGGCCGCCGCCAGGGCCGAGAGCGCCTGCTCGCTGGTCCAGCAGAAGGCCGTGGCGGCCTCGAAGGGACACGGCCCGGTGCCGGCCCGGTCGCGCAGCCCCTCGACCAGCGCATCCCAGGTCAGGTTGAGCCCGTCGGCCGTTGCCAGCGCCGTCGCGCCCCGGCTGACGACCCCGCCGTGCGCCGCGACCAGGCCGAGCCCGCGCACCAGCACGACCACCGCCCGCCCAAGCGCCGCGTCCGCCATGCTCGCGCCGGCGAAGTCGCCTGGGTTGAGCAGCACATGCTCGTAGATCGGCACAATGCCGCGCCGGCGATCCTCCGCCACCACATGGCGCTTGCGCACGAGCACAAACGTCACGCCATCCCGCCCCAGATGCGACCGAGCAGCCTCCAGGTCCGTGATCCGGATCGCCTCCCATCATGGGGGCTCGGCGGTGGATGTTCTTCGCATCGGAACCGTCTCCTGTCCGGAGCGGGCCGCGGGCTATTGCGTGTATTCGCCGGCGGTCGCCAGCGTGTGCGGGTAGGAACGCGGCGGGAGGGCGGGGCGCGGGCGGCGTCGTGGTGGGACCGGGCGGGGGCTGCGGGGGAAGGGCAGCGGCGGATCACGCGCGGAAGCGCCGCTTGCCCCGTCGGACGCCTCTGGGCGCCCCGGCCCAGCGGAGGGTCACGGCCCTGCTCGCGGCTTCGTGCCCAGCGTCAACGCGAATGGTCCGCCGTGGGGGCCCGTCGGCGGCCGCCCACGGTGAGGTCCGGGGCCTGCGCCGGCGGCGCCCCGAACGGCCGCGCCATGTCGCCGTCGAAGGGCGGCGCGCCGAACATCCGTACGAGGATGAGGATCTGCCCCTTGTGATTGAACTCGTGGGTGACCGGGTGCATGAGCAGCCAGCGCGGTGTCAGCCGCTCGGCCTGCCCCCACACCGTGCGCTCAATCGGATCGTCCAGGTGGCCGTCGAAGTGGGTAAGCAGGCGCTCCACGGCGGCATCGGCCGTGGCGAAGGCCGCCCGTGATGCGGCAGCGTCCGCGAAGTCGGCCGGGCTCGGCTCGGCCAGGTCCTCCCCCAGGCCGACCCGCGCCGCCCAAAAGATGTAACAGCTGGCGATGTGGATGTGCCGGTCCCGGATGCTGTCGCCCGCCAGCGTCGCCTGAGGCGCCCGGTATGCCTCGGGCCCCAGCTGATCGAGGGCATGCCAGAGGATCTCGCGCGTCCGGCACACCCACGTGTAGGTCGTCACAATTCCCGCATCCACGCCGACTCCCCCAATTCGTGCAGAGAGGATTCACTTCGCCACGGCGGGGGGGAGGTGCCTGCCGCCGTGGCGAAGCCGGCAGCGAAGGCGGCTACGCGGAAAGCCGCACCTGGTGGGCTGATGCAGGAATCCCCGCTGCCGGCTAGAACCCGCCGTCATGCCCGCACGCAGTTCCCGTCGCGCCCCCCGCGCCCTGGCGGCGCTGCTGATCTTCGGCGTCACCATCATCCTTCTGGGTGGACGGCTCGCATGGCTGCAGCTCGACCAGGGCCCGGCCCTCGCGGCCGCGGCGCGGGCCCAGCAGGACCGCCAGCTGCAGACCGTCCCCACCCGCGGGGAGATCCTCGACCGCTCCGGACATGTGCTGGCTGACAACCAGATGGCGGAGTCCCTCTACGCCCTGCCGCCCGACGTCACGGATGCGCCGGCCGAGGCCGCGACGATCGCGCAGATCACGGGGCTGCCGGAGACCGGCGTCCAGCAGGCCCTCACCAGCAAGGCGCCATGGGCCTGGGTCGCCCACCGCCTGCCGCGGGCGCAGTACAAGGCGCTGCTGAAGAAGAACCTCCCCGGCCTCTTCTTCCAGCAGGAGGCGCAGCGTGTCTATCCGGCCGGCGACCTCGCGGCGAGCGTCCTCGGCTTCACGGGCAGCGGCGGCAAGGGCCTGGACGGGGTCGAGTACTACTTCAACCAGCAGCTGGCGGGCACGCCGGGCTCGATCGTCGAGGCGGTCGACGCGTACGGCAACCCCCTGCCGCAGGCACCGCTGAAGTACACGCCCCCGAAGAACGGCCTCAACGTCGAGCTGACGCTCGACGCGCAGCTCCAGTACCTGGCGCAGACCCTGCTGACGGCCGCTGTCGCCAAGAACCACGCCAAGTCCGGCATCGCGCTGGCAATGGACACGCGGACGGGTGCCATCCTGGCCATGGCCAACGTGCCGGGCTTCAACCCGAACGACTGGCAGGCCGTTCCCCCGAGCGCATGGCGCAACCCCATCGTGGAGAGCGACGTGCAGCCCGGCTCCGCCTTCAAGCCGGTCGTGGCTGCGGCATCCATCGACTCCGGCCAGGCAAACCCAAACACACGCTACCCGGACCCGACCGGGCACATCACGATTCAGGGAGCCACCATCTACAACTGGAACTTCATCGGCCTGGGGCTGCCGACGATGACGGAGGGGCTCGAGCAGTCCGACAACGTGGTGTTCAGCCAGGTCGCCATGGACCTCGGCGTCAGCCGGTTCTACCAGTACTTCGACCGCTTCGGACTCAACCGGCCGACGGGCGTGGACCTGCCGGGCGAGGCCAGCTCCGTCGCGCCGTCGCCGGCGACCGTCTACCCGCTTGAGCTCGCCACGATGGGCTTCGGCCAGACGCTGGCCGTGACGCCGCTGCAACTGCTGACGGCGGAGGCGGCCATCGCCAACGGGGGCGTTCTGATGTGGCCGCACATCGAGAAGGCGCTCATCGGGCCGAACGGCCAGGTGGTGCAGACCGTGCAGCCGCGCGTGGTGCGACGGGTGGTCTCGCAGGCGACGGCGCAGGCCGTGACGCAGATGATGGAGGCCGTCGTCTACAAGGGCCTTGGCCAGCCGGCTCAGGTCCCCGGCTACCTGGTGGCCGGCAAGACCGGCACGGCCCAGATCCCGTCGCCCAAGGGCGGCTACATCCCCAACAGCTACGTGGTCTCGTTCATCGGCTTCGCACCCGCCAACAACCCGCGCCTGGCCGTGCTGGTGATGGTCACCCAGCCCCAGGGGGCCAACGCCTTCGGCAGCACCGTGGCCGGCCCGGTCTTTGCGCAGCTGATCAGGACCGGGCTGCACGATCTGGGTGTGCCGCCTGATCAGCCGATCCCGGCCGCGACGCCCACTGCATCGAGCGGGGGCTAGGCGCGGGGGCGAGCAGCGGCTGCGACCAGGGCGGCGTCTGGACCACCGTCTCCGTCCTCGTCGGATGTGCGCTATGTTCGGGCGGCAGCGGCGGCGGGTCCCACAATGAGCGGGCCCGTTGGTGGATACGGTTTGGGGGCGTATTGGGCAGCCAGCGCGGCAACATCCTGATTTTGGCCAACCAGTTCAGCCTCCGGGCCCTCGCCATCAGCGTGCCCCTGATCGCCTTTGGCTTCTCGGCTCAATGCGGGCTCTGCTGCGTTCCGCTCTGGCCACCATAGTGATCGCTGCCCAGCGGCTGGCGCGGTCAACCCCCGCCATCAGTCACCCGGCGCTGACAAGGTTGCGGACCTCCGTCACGCAGTCCACGCAGATGCCCTTGCCGCGGAAGCGCATGACGTGCTCCGTTGAACCACAGAAAACGCAAGCCAGATCGGTACGTCCAAGCACCACTGCGTCCCCGTCGACGGCGAGCGCCGGCTGCGCATCGCGGTCGAGACCGAAGGCATCCCGCAGGTCCTTCGCGACGCGGCCGAGACGCTCGATCCGCCGTGCGAGGCTGGTCGCACGGGTGCCCACTGCGATCACCTCCCCGCCACGATACCATCTTCTGGGGACCGGGTCTTCGGGTCATGCGCTCGGCGACAGAGGTTCGCCGCATCAACATGTTGGGAAACCAGGACGGCTGACGCCGCCCAACTCCGGACGCGCTGCTGCATGATGAAGTCCGCTGTCTTACAGGATGGTGGGCCAGGTGGGACTCGAACCCACGACTCGCGGATTAAAAGTCCGCAGCTCTGCCAACTGAGCTACTGGCCCGATGTGGGATGAAGGATTGGCTGGGGTGGCAGGATTCGAACCTGCGATAGCGGATCCAAAGTCCGCTGCCTTGCCACTTGGCCACACCCCACCGGCTGAGGGAAGGGTGCTGGGGTGACTGAGGGGACTCGAACCCCCGGCCTCCAGGGCCACAGCCTGGCGCTCTAACCAGCTGAGCTACAGTCACCATGTGTGCCGACGCGACGTGCTCGCCGCACCGCTCGCCGCGCGGGCGAGGCATACGGCGGCCACCATTTTATCATCGCCACGGCGCCCTCGACAACAGCGCCCTCGACGCTCACCTTTCCGCAGGCGCCGCTGCCCTCGCTCCCCTACTTCACCGTCGTCGGCAGCACTGCCGCCCCGGCCTTCACGCCGGCGCTGCTGCACACGCCACCGGGCTTGCCGCCGTTGACGGCGCAGATCGCGGCCGTCATCACGTTCGCGTTCGCCAGGATGGCCTGGGCGGCCGGGCTGGTGCCGGCGGCCAGCTGGGCGGCGATGGCGGCCTGCTTCGCGCCGGCCAGCAGCTTCGGGTCGAACGACGCACCCTGCCAGGCGTACGTACCGCCGATCAGCACGAACGGGATGTTACCGCTGCTCTGAAAGTACGGTGTGTTGTCATATTTGCTGAGCAGGGCCTGCTGCGCCGCCGTGGGCGTCTGCAGGGGCTGGTAGCCGCTGCCCTGCGGCACGTTGGTCGTCGTCTCCACCGCCTGCAGGTCGAGCACCGGGCTCGTGTACGTCGAGCCGTAGAACGAGAAGGTCGGGGTGTTCGGATAGACGTCGGTGGCCGACGAGCCGATGTACGAGAGCTTCTGCAGGCTGCCGAAGCGCGCGAGAGCCGTGATCATCGACCAGCGCTCCGCGGCGCAGAAAGGGCAGAACTCCGCGCCGATGTACAGGAAGGTCGGCTTGGCGACCGGCTTGAGGGCGCTGACCATCACCGGCGGCACCGCACTCTTGGCGCCGACCGCATTCCATGTCGCAAGCGGGATACCCGCGAGCTCTCGCATCACGCTGGCGGGAACGGGGGTTGCCGTCTCCGGCTTGGCGCTGCTGCTCGGCCCGAGGCCGCGCACGACGGCAATCAGCACCACCACGACGACCGCCGCCACGACGGCGACGGACAGCCACCTGCGGCTTCCTGAGGCGCCCTTGCTGGGCTTCCTGCGGGCATAGCGGCTTGGCTGAGACGGCAACGCGCGGCCCCCCCGTGCGAATATAGCCTATCCGTGCCAGCGAAAGGCGCAAGGGACGGCAAGGGGCGGGCCGCGACCCACACGCGGCCCGCCTTCTGCCTCAGACGCGCGGCCTCATGCAGCGGCCGCCATCACTGCGCCGGCACCGTGTTGAAACCGGTGCCCCCGAAGATGGCGCCGGCCCCGACGCCGCTGGCGGTGCCGGGTGCCGTGGTCGGGCCGTTATCCTTGATGAACAGGTAGAGCGGCCGCCCGTCATAGGTGACCTGCATGCTTCCGTCCGGGCGCCGGATCACGCCGAGCGCGCGCGCGTCGACGCCCGTCGCTGCCTGCGGCCTGGCCTGCGTCAGCAGCGGCGGCCAGAAGACCGCGCACTTGCCCGTGCACGCCGTGCCATGGGCCGGGTCAGCGCTGAACGTGTAGACCGGGAAGAGGCGGGCGCCGCCGAAATCGGTCGGCATCAGCGCGCCGAGGACGACGCCGCTGCCGCTGGCGCCACCCGAGAACGTCACGTTCTCCATGGCCAGCGTTGCGACGCCGGGCAGCGGGGCGCCCTGCCGGGCCGACACCAGGTACCAGACGCCGGGCGGGCTGGTGAACTGGTCGAAGATGCTCTCGCCCGCGATCATCCCGGGCGCCGTGTCGTGGGAGAACTGGTAGAGCGGCATGCCTGCGTACGTGACCTGCATCACCGTCATCCCGGTGAGGACGTCCGTGCGGGCCACCATGCCGAGCAGCCGGGGGTTGACGCCCGGCCCGGCCATGGGTCGGCCGTTGGTGAGCAGCGCCGGCCAGATCTTCGTGTCGCAGTTGCCCGCGGCGCCGCAGCCGTACGACGGCGGGCTGGCCTGCGGCTGGTCGGCGGTCAGGATGTACAGGGAGCAGCCGGCGTTCGGCCCGCTACCGACGACAAGCATCGGACCCGCGGGCCCTGGCCGCATCGCCACCGTCGCCGGTCCGCTCGGCGCGCCGGTGATGCCGGCGGTGGCCGCGGGACATTGCCCGGCCGCGGGCGGCGGGAAGGCCGTCGGGGTCGGCACCCCCGCAGGCATGGCACCCGGCCCCGCAGCAGCCGCCGGTATCGCGCCGCTGCCGATGGCGAGCATGCTGGCCACCATCCCCAGCGCGATCAGCAGCGCGGGCGACCGCCAGCGACGGGCCCTGCGACGCCGAAGCAGCGTGCTTTCGCTCATCACACCACACCTCCCAGCTCGATGCGTGCGTGCTCCTGGCATCCCGGGCGCGACGAATGCTTGACCGCCGGGCCGGGTTGCCAGATCTCACCGTCCTGGCCTCGCGCACGGGGGCACGCGGTGGCGGACGGGCGAGCGAGCCGGTCCGCAAGAAGGGGGGTTGCCGAAGACGTGGCACCCGCATCGACGGCGCGCTCGCCACGGCCTGTCCACTCCCGTTGGCGAGAACGGTTCGCAGCTGAGGCGGAGCTTCCTGCGCCGGCGTGTGCGGTCCGCCACGACGAGATGCGGACCTCGGCGATCGGCCCGCGCCGCGGCGGACCGGTATCTCCACGCGCAGCGTCGCTTCGGCGCGATCGCTGGCGTGGGCGCGGCGCCCGCTGCCCCGCGTCGTGGACCGAGCCGTAGGCGCGCCATCCGCCGGCAGGGTGGAAAGCCGCCACGACGGGCACGGCCGGCCGCGCGTTCCGCCATCCCGCCGAAGGCCCGGCCGACGGGTTCCAAATTGGGGAGCATGCTCGCCACCGGCTGCGCTCGATCATGAAATCCGCACCGTGCAGCCGCCCCCGCACACAACGGCCCCGCCACGCAGCGCGGTCCGGGCCGCCCCGGGTGCAGGTCGGGCCTCCGTTTCATGGAGCCATGCCGCTCTGACGCCCGTGGCACATGTCGGGGTAGGATGCTGGACGCCGCACGGTGTAGATGTCAGCAGGGGGGGCGATCATGGTCGGATCACAAGTGGCATTGCTTGGGAACGACCGGCGTTGTTGATCTGGGAGACGGTGGGACGGCCGGTGCTGACTCTGGCCGTCGGCGCCGCGGTCGGGTGGGTTCTCTGGCGGCTGGCCTTCGCGGCGCTTCATGCGGGCGCACGGCGGGCCGCAAGCGTGACCGGACAGGTGCTGCTGGACTATTGGCGGCGTCCCAGCCGCCTCCTGATCCCCCTGATGGGTCTCACCGCCGCTGTCCCCGCCGCCGGCCTTCCGGCCGCCGTTTCAGGCCCGCTGGGCCACGGACTCGCGCTGGCCCTCATCGCCAACGCGGCCTGGATGATCGTGGAATTGGCGGGCGCGAGCGCGGCCCTCGTCCTCCGCCATCACCGGGTGGACGTCAGCGACAACCTGGTGGCGCGCCAGATGGAGACCCGGGTTGTCGTCCTGCGGCGGGTGGCCTCCGGCGTCACGGTGCTGGTCGCCGTCTCGGTGATGCTGCTGACCTTCCCGGTGGCGTGGCGGCTGGGTGCCAGCCTCCTGGCCTCCGCCGGCCTGCTGGGCATCGTGGCCGGCATGGCGGCGCAGCCGGTGCTGTCCAACCTCCTGGCGGGCGTCCAGATCGCGCTCACCCAGCCCATCCGACTGGAGGACGTCGTGATCGTCGAGGGCGAGTGGGGCTGGATCGAGGAGATCACCGCGACGTACGTGGTGGTGCGGATCTGGGACCTGCGGCGCCTGGTTCTGCCCCTGTCCTACTTCATCCAACAGCCCTTCCAGAACTGGACGCGCCGGACCGCCGACCTGCTCGGCTACATCCACCTCTATGTGGACTACACGGTCCCGGTGGATGCCCTGCGCCAGGAACTGCACCGCGTCCTGCAGGAGACGGAGCTGTGGGACCGCAAGGCCTGGGGGCTTCAGGCGACGGAGGCCACGGACCGCTGCCTGCAGGTGCGCTGCCTGATGAGCGCCGCCGACTCGGGCAGGCGCTGGGACCTGTGCTGCCTGGTCCGCGAGAAGATGGTCGACTTCCTCAGGACCGAGTACCCCGACGCGCTGCCCCGGGTGCGGGTGGAGATGCCGGCGGGCGGGCCCGTGCCGAACCTGCAGGCCTGACTCCCGCGGCGCCGAGCGTCCATGCGCGAGGGAATCGTTACCTTTCCCGCCGACCTCAGGACGCGCGCCGCGACCCCCGCCCCGGTGGACCTGCGCGCCTGGCCCGCCGCCGCAGCGCCGCCGCGATTCAGCGGCCCCTCATCGGCGTGCGGCGCTTGCTGGGCGCGTGACCACGTGCGACAAGCGGGCGATCGCAGCGCCCGACCCTGCCGCGACCGCCGCCTGCTCGCGCGCACGCTCTCCGACGCACTGGCGCCGGCCGCGCAGAATAGCAGGATATAGGAAGAGCCCGCAACCTCACTGGCCGCGGGCTCCTTCGCTTCTCGTGATTGGTGCGCCCGGGTGGACTTGAACCACCGACCGAGTGCTTAGAAGGCACTTGCTCTGTCCGCTGAGCTACGGGCGCGGCGACAACTTTGGAGCGGGTGGGGGGAATCGAACCCCCACGGCGACCTTGGAAGGGTCGAGCCCTACCGTTAGGCGACACCCGCCCACAATCCATCGGAACGCGGCAGACTGGTCGGGGCGGCCGGGTTCGAACCGGCGGCCTCGTGCTCCCAAAGCACGCGCGCTGCCACCTGCGCCACGCCCCGTACCCTACATCTTAGGCTTGAAGGCCGGAGCCGTGCAACAGGAACCAATTCGTGCCGGGCGCGCGACGCGCGCCCGGTCACAATCGCGCTTCGGGCGCCGCTCAGGCGACCAAGCCAGGGATCTCGGACAGCTGCCGCACCACCGCGTCCGCGCCTCCGCCTGGCTCGCCCCGGTCGACCAGCACGGCCAGGATGCCCGCGGCGCGGGCGCCCGCCACGTCGCGCGCGGGGTTGTCGCCCACCATCGCCGCCTGATCCGGCGCGCAGCCCAGCCGGTCCAGGGCCACGCGGAGGATGCGCGGATCCGGCTTGCCCACCCCCACCTCACCCGAGACGACGACGGCATCAAACCACGGCCGCAGGCCGCTGCCGTCCAGCTTCAGGCGCTGATAGTCGGGGGCGCCGTTCGTCACCACGCCCAGGCGGTGGCCGGCGGCGCGCAGGCGCTCCAAGGTCGCGGCGGCGTCGGCGTACGGCACGTTGCGGCGCAGGCGGTCGGCCGTGAAGGCGGCTTCCAGGTCGACGGGCGAGGCGGCGGTGTGCAGGGCCGCCAGGGCCGCCGACCATGCGGCCGCGCGGAAGCGCGGGATCCACGCGTGCAGGGCGGCCAGCTCCGCAACGGGCGAGGGGCCGAAGGGACCGGCCAGGCCCTCCCACCAGCTGATGCCGATGGCCTCGCAGTAGGCCGCGGCCGGACCGTCGCGCCAGAGCGGGAACGCCGCGGCACGCATGGTGGCCTGCAGGGCGGCGCCATCCAGGCCATGGGCCGCCGCGACAGCGGCAAACGATGCGGCGGTCGAGGCGCGGTCGTGGATCAGGGTCTCGTCGAGGTCGAAGAGCACCACGGCCCTGCGCACGGTGCGCCACCCTCCCATGGCAGGTCTCGCACGTGATCAGCATAAACGGCTGCGGGGTGGTGTGGACGGGGAGAAGGCGACGGGGCGGATCGCCGTGCGTGCCCGCGGCCCGGGGGGCCTACCGCCCCCAGCGCACCCCCGCGGGCCGCACGATGGCCAGCGGCGTCTGCTGGGCGCCCTGGCGCAGCGGATTGTCGCGCAGGGCCGAGGCCAGCGCCCGGCGGTCGATGCCGCGCGATGCGCCCAGCACCTCGCTGCCCGCGTCGTTGAGGTCGACGATCGCCGCGCCGATGCCCTCCCCCAGCCGCGCCGCGATGGACTGCGCGAGCGCGTCGGGCCGCGGCGGCGCCATCACGATGTACTCGTTATAGGGCGGCAGGGCCCAGTCCGTGGTTCCGTCGATGGCGGCCACCCGCCGGCCGGCCACCCGATAGAAGTCGCCGGTCCTGTGCAGCAGGCCCCGGCTCACGACGTGCACGGCGGCCGCCGCAAGCAGGCGGGGTGCGCCCGCCTCGCGCAGGGCGACCTCCATGGTCGTCGGCTTGCCGAGGCCGAACCCGTACGGGCTCTTGCTGACGCGCCGGCTCAGCAGCACGGCCAGCGGCCGCGGATGGACGTCCGCCTCGCGCACCAGCCGGCCCAGCGCGATCGAGGCCGCCTTCTGGCCGATGGCGGCGATGTCGCCGCGGCGCAGCAGCGGTCCGGCATACTGCGCGACTACCTCGGCGATGTCCTCGCCCGGCCGGATGACATGCGTCCTCAGCACGATGCGCCGCCAGCGGCGCCCGCCGGCGGTGATGTCGCCCTCCCACGCCACGACACCCTCGTTGGCCACGCAGCATGATAGGCGGGGGACCGCCGGAGGGTTCCGCACCGGGCGGGGTCGCCGGGTGGCAGGGTATCAGGGCCACGGCCGCCGCCACCCCCCGCGGAGGGATCCGGTCAGGTGCGCGCGACCTTGTGGGCTGGGCATGGGACGCAGGCCGCGCCGCATTGTGGACACCGTGCTGGGCGTCAAGCCCGGGGGGAGCGTCCTCATCGTGACGGACACCGACCGCTCGCCCGCCATCACCGCAGCCATGGATGGTGGAGGCCATGCGTGACGCAGCAGGCGAACATGGTGGCGGCCGCCGGCGCATCCCCCCTGGTCCTCCGCATGCTGCCGCACACGGTCGGCGGGCAGGAGCCGGCGCCGCCCGTGGCCGCCGCCATGCAGGCCGCCGACGCGGTCATCCTGCAGGACACCTGCGCCCTGATCCACACCGACGCGTTCCGGGCAGCCGCCGCCAGGGGCGTGCGGCTGGTGGAGATGTGGGGCGTCACGGAGGAGATGATGACGCGGGGCGGCCTTCTGGCCGACTACGCCGAGGTCGCGCGGATCACCAACGCGCTGGTCGCCCAGGCCCAGGGCGTGCGACAGGCGCGCCTGACCACGGCCGCCGGCACCGACCTGACGGTGGCGGTCGCGGGCCGCCCGGCCATCCCCCTGATCGGCGAGGCCCTTTACGCGGGCAGCTTCGCCTCCCTGCCCGGCGGGGAGGTC